>CALMSM010000229.1 GCA_937872425.1 uncultured Candidatus Saccharibacteria bacterium | reverse complement strand
AGGTTGCTCATGTCCAGGCCCAGGTCGGGATTGTTCTTGAGCATCTTCGCCAGTTCGTCACGGTCAATGTTTGTCATAGTCCTTGCGCCTCCATCTCAGCCTTCACAATCCTGTAGCGGGCTTGCCTCACAGCCTGCGCCACGTACTGCTTGGCCTTTTCCTCATTGCAACCGCACGCGTTCGCCATGTCCTTCGCCAACGCGTTCACGTCAACCGGCTTCCTCACGTCCTGCACTCGCTCAGCCACAAGGTTCGCTGCGTACTCAGATAGGGTAATTGTCATGGGGTTTGCTCCTTATCATGCAAGATTCTGTGACAGTCCGCACAAACAGCCACAAGGTCAAACAACGGTTCCCTGCCTACGTTTTCATAGGTGCGATGATGTACCTGCATTGCAGGAGCATCACGGCACGCCTCACAAAGATTGTTCGCTCTTGCAAACACTTTCGCCCGCTTCTCTTTCCAAACGGGTGATTGCAGATATTCGTTATACCACCCCCACCACCTGAATCGTGCAATATCCTCAAGTTCTGCTTGTTCTTCTTGCCTTTTCTTTGTTTTGCGATTCCACATTTCTGTAACTATCTCTGACGCCAACTGCGGTATAGCGGCTTCCATTTCAGCCTTTGTTAAGTCGGCATACGCAAACTGCTTACCTAAGTGTCCACAGCTAAAACATTGTTGTCGATACCATTTGACGTTATTACGCGCAACGTACACAACAAGCTGCATATCGGTATGTTTGCATTCTTCCAGAATAACTACTTTCTGTGACGCATAGGACGGGGCTGGTTTGTGATATTGGGTAATCATCCTTGCTCTCCTTTTGCCAAGTCGTAAATCGAGAAGGTCTTGCCTTCAAAACGCTGCTTGAACTCGCCTGTTGCACCCCTGTTCTGCGCCGCCACTACCACCCGAACAAGGGGCGACAATCCTCCACTACGCCCACCCAACAGTTTTGCCGTGGCTTCGTCCTTCACCTTCGCACGATGCAACAAAACTACCAACTGCGCCTTGTGCGCCTTCTGCCCGCTACCCTGCAAACTGTCCAGATCAACCGCTCCGTCAAACCCCTTCTTGCCCTGCGTAGCCGTCATCACTGGCACGCCCGCCCGCTCAGCAAAGCTTTTCAACTGTTCCATGTCGTGTGCCTGCCTCTCCCAAATGTTCGAGCCGAACAGCTTGCCTTGCAGGGGTGAAGCCATCACCTTGTCCATGTAGTCAACCACCACGGCGTCACATCGGTTCGTCTGTACCATCTCCTGAAGCTCATGCACTATCTGACTCATCGTCCAGCCAGGGGCAGGCAGGTAGTGCAGATTCTTCGCCCAAAAGGTCATACGGGCATTGGCTTGCAAAATGGCGTCTTGCTGCTCACGGGTGAGGACGCCACTTTCCAGGGTCTCAATCGGAATGCCACACTGCCTTGCCATCCTGCGGTCAATCTTGTAGTCCAATGCGTCTTCGAGATGCACCATGACTACTTGGTGGCCCAGGCGCGCCCACCGCTCCGCTATGGCTTCCAGGTAGGCAGACTTCCCTACCTTCGTCCCGGCCCCTATCAGCCCAATCATCCCACCACGCAAAGGCGGGATAAGCTCAGCCCAGGAGTACCACCCTTCCGGCCACAGATAGCCCAACGTCTTGCCCGCCGCCGATTGCGCCATCCTCTCAGCCAGCACCCTGTCGTAGAACGGGAAAGTGTTCTCCCCAAGCATGATGTGCTGGTGCTTCGAGTAAGGCGTCAGGGCCAGCATTTCGCTCGTCGCCCACTCGTACACGTCCATCGGTTTCGCACCCGTCGTCAGACGCTTTACCACTTCTTCACCAAAGCGCCGCGTCTTCCTCAGCCACGAATACCTAAGCACCTGCTCGGCGTAGGTCGCCACGTTCACCGATGAGGGTACGTTGTTGACGATGCCAGCCAGCCAGCCAGCCCCTATCACAGCCCCGCCCATTTCTCCCATGACCGTGGCGTAGTCGATGGGCACCTGCTCAGCACGCATTCGGAGCATGGTCTTGAATACTTCCCCATGCTTGCCCACGTAGAAGTCTGCCGGCGTCAGGAAGCTGGCTATCTCGTCCAGGGCGTCTTCGTTGATGAGGATAGAGCCAAGCACCGCTTGCTCAAACCCTTCATCGGCCAGGATGAAATCGTTGCTCATGGACGAACAAAGCCCCCATACAAGATTGCCCGCTCCGCTTCCGTGGTCTCATGGTGAAATTGACTCAAGTCGATACCAGTCAGGTCGTCCCCGTCATCTTCCTCAGCATGGCCGTTCGGCTTCCCTACCCCGTTCGCCTTGTTCTTCAACACGCCCGCCGCATACCCCCACGTCGCCTTGCCCGCCTCACCCGTTATCTCTATTGCCTCCAAGACCTGCTCAAGCCCATACTGCTTCTCCGCTGCCGCCATCGAACGCAATAGCCCAGGCGTAGGTTCAATCCCCACCGCCTCACGCCACGCCTCCGCCAACTCACCACTGGCGTGAACCACTGGCTTGCCTGCTGCTGCCAATGCCTTCGCTGTTGCTTCAGCTTCCCGCATTCGCCTCATTCTCTCTGCCGCCGTAGGGTCTTTTGGTTCTTGGCGCTTGACATAATTCTTGATGGTGTACATTCCTTCATCGAGTCGGAGCATCCCCATCTGCAAGAAGTAGGCGCGCGCCTCCATCCAGGCTGACATTTCCACTGCCGCCGATTCCCGTATGTCTTCATCGGTCATCGGTACGCCCGCTGTCACTTCGAGCCTGCCACTGTCATCCTGCTCGGCGGCCATCATCAGCAGGGCAATCCATACCCAACGATTGACCGGAGACGTGCGACGTAACTTCTTGTCGTGCAATGCCTCAGTCCACAACTTCAACCACGGCTTGCCCATCGCTTTCCTCCGCCACACGAGAATGTAAGTAATCCAGATTTTCCTCCAATACGCGATCACGTAAGTAATCTAGAAGGTCTGGAAGTAGAAACCGTCTCGTCCGTGGCCCTACCCTCACAGATCGCAACGCACCCGAGCGCGCCCAGGCGTTCACTGTCTGCGGTGTAACCTTGAAAAGTTCAGCCACCTGCTTGGATGTCATAAAGTTGTTCGTCATACCTGCTATCCTAGCACACTTCTTTTTCCTTGTCAAGCCCCATTTTCTATATTCGTTGCCACTTTCTTGCTTGACATAACCTAATGCCGTAACGTTACGCACTTGTTACGCTGAACGTTCGGCAAATGTTACGCGTAGAAGTAGAAGTAGAAGTAGAAGAAAGAAACAGACAACTACAACTACCCCTCGCCGCCCGCCATTTTTCGCCGCTCAATCACCCCTACCCCACAAGTCGTTCGTCGTCGTCGTCCCACTCTTTTTTGCTGACGCCCCATACAACAACCAAACCCCTTGCTCTAAGTGTCCAGCCCCCATAACGGCAAGCGCCCCGTCCAATACATAGACGAGGCGCTTGCTCTCACAGAGAAGGAAGATGAACCACCTGGAGCCGCTTACCCCAGGCATCACACCCCCATTCTTGCACACTACTTCCCCGCTGTCAAGACCCTATTTCTCACAGCCTACTGACTTGACATAACGTGGAACCTTTTTGTCTACCGCCCAAAATTCAGCGGGCTTAGTGTGGTGTGTGGTTGTTGCTAGAGGTGTGACGGTGGGGGTGGTGGATGTCAGCGTGTCCCCCCTTCCCTCTATCACTCTCTCTCTGCTCCCCACCCTGCCGGCTCCCGCCGTCCATCGCCCAACCTTGCCTCGATGCCGGCCCATCCTTGACTAACTACACACTACCTCAGTTATGTCTAGCTGTAGTCCCTATCCATCGCATCATCCGTATCCATGCCGGCGTTATCGATGATTCCCGTACCGTTATCGTTGATTCCCGCACTATCACCGCTAACAATTTGACCGCTAGCCCAGGGTGCAGTGATTGCTTCTGCTATCCTATGCACTAAATCGACCTTTATCTCAGGGACATTGCCAGTGAGCATGAATAACTTATCGAATAGGATGCCCATACCGATAGAAAGCTGCGAATACGATGCGGACGCCCTTTTTAGTGCAAGAAATTCAAAGGTCGAAACTAGCTCAGCAACGATTAACGTCACCAATAACTGCGATTCTGCATGAGGGTCGCGCTCGATCTTATAGCCCGCCATTGCAGCCCAGGTTATCAAGCTGGACGGTGAGACGTTCATGTCCTTTGCGACTTTCGCCAGTGAGCCGAACGTCTGGGGATAGCCTGCATCGTTGAGAGCCTGGACGCACGCCTGTTTGAAATCATCTGGATAGCCGATGACGCCGGCTTTGGCGCGTTGTGTGTCGAGAACCTGCTTACCCATGTGGGGGAGTGTACGCCTGTGGTGTGGTGTGGGTCAAGCCGGTTGGTGTGGTGTGGTGATGAGTTTGCGAGTTTTCCTTGAATTGGAGTAACCATTACATCACTGGCAGTCAGGCAGGAGTACAATTGTATATAGTAGAACGAGTGTTCTATTTCTCACAAGGACAAGGCAGAAGATGACAACCAAAATGGTAGAGACGCTAGACCAGATGCACGCCGATGCAATGTATCGATACAATGCCCAGTTTGGCAATGGGCTGTATCTGGCAGCGACTGCATACATGCCGCCATTGTCGGCCCCAGTAAGCAAACGCCTGCTCAACCGTGCGATTCGCTTGCAGGATGCGGCGCTGGCATTGTGCGGCAGCCCGTACGAGCGGATTGACCCGGCTGTGAAGTGGACGAAGGAAGAGCAGGCATTCTTGGATTTGTTCGTGTGATTGCACTCTCCCGCCCAGGCTGTTAGCAGGAGGTTAGCAGCCTGTGGGGAGCGTACAATTTGGTACGGTCTACACTCTCACAGGAGAACGAAGATGAAAGCCATCACAACGAAGTATCACGGCCCCACGAACACGAAAGGCAGCCGCATCATAGCCGATGACGGAGACGGAAACCGGGTTACAATCTCGTACCCGTATGAGCTGAGCGGTGAAGCTTGCCACAGGAAAGCCGCCGATGAACTGTGCACCAAGATGGGCTGGACGGGTACGCTTGCGGCAGGCTGGACGAAGACGGGTTATGTCTTTGTCTTCACATCCTGAGCACTCACGAAAGCGCCCGGTCTTGGCCGATGGATGGTCGAGACTGGGCAGGAGGAAGATGGAAGATGAACCTACTCGAAGCTGAGATTAACCGAACGATGGAGCGGATGGAGCGAAGCCAGGCGTACTATCTGCTGGCTGGTTTGACAAAGCATGACCCTGAGACGTTGCACTTTGCCATCAGGTACACACGGTTAGGCGGGCGTTTCCTTGACATTACAGTGCCCGACCAACAGTATCTCGGCACGTGCTCGGCTGATGTAGTCGAGGAAACGCTGAGCAGGGTTAGTCTTTCGGCGGCGATGAAGACCGCCATCATGCAAGCGATTGCACCCCAGGAGGCATGACGATGAACGCAACCATCCGTAACCGTAGCTGCTGGACAATTGAGCATAGGAATTGGCAGGGCAAGCCGCTATTCCTGGCGGCGTGTATCTGGCGTTGGAACCCTGGCTATATCTACACCACGCGTCAGTATGCAGACAGTGCGGAAGCTGCATTGTCGCTGCTGGAGCATGACATCATTTACCTGGAGGCATGACGATGAACGGCTGGACATACTACGATGTGGAGCCACCAACCAAGTGGCAGGCAGGCACGGTAGGAGAAGCGGAAAC
>CALMSM010000228.1 GCA_937872425.1 uncultured Candidatus Saccharibacteria bacterium | reverse complement strand
TCGAGCGGATAGCAGACGATGGACGTAGATAAGCAACAGGAAACAACAAAAAAGCCGGGCGGCAGGTCTGGTAAGGGCTTTGTCAAAGGCGACCCACGGATTAACCGGAAGGGAAGACCGAAGGACTTCAATTCCTTGCGCTCCCTTGCCCAGGAGATAGCACACGAGGCGGCCAAGCAATCGAAGGAGCAGGGCGGGCAGCCGGTCGTGATTGACGGCCATGTCGTGAGCATAACCGAAGCGATAATGCGTAGTTGGGCCATGTCGAAAGACCCGCGGCTACAGCAGAAATTCATCGAGGTGGCTTACGGCCAGGTGCCTAGCGTCACCCGGCTGGAAGGCGCAGACGGCGGGCCGATTCAGGTAACGATTACACGGAAGGCAGACAATGCCGGTACAACGCCAGACGATTGAGCTTTACGGCACTCAGCATGACTTCGTAGCGTGCACCGACCGATTTACCGGATTCATTGGCGGAATCGGCAGCGGCAAAAGCTACGCCGGGGCGGTGAAAGCGATGCTCTATTGCCAGGTGCCTGGAACGCTCGGCCTGGTCATTGCGCCATCATACCCGATGCTACGTGACGCCACGCTGCGCACCTTCAAGCAGGTTGCCGAGGCGACAATAGCCGAAACGCACGCGAGCGAAATGCGCTTGACGCTGCGCAACGGGGCCGAAGTGCTGTTCCGTTCGGCTGACCAGCCGGATAGGTTGCGGGGGCCGAACATTTCGTGGGCCTGGATTGACGAAGCGAGTCTCTGCGGTGCTGAGACGTGGGAGATTACCATCGGGCGCTTGCGTGCTGACGGGAAGGCGGGGCCGTGCTGGATTACCACCACGCCGAAGGGCCGCAACTGGGTTTACCAGAAGCAAGCGCAGATGACCGTCTTCCGCTCTACCACGGCGGGCAATCCGTACCTGTCGCCTGAGTTCGTGGAATCGCTACAGGCAGCCTACACCGGGAAGTTTGCGCAGCAGGAGCTTCTCGGTGAGTTCGTCGGCTTCGATGGCCTGGTGTACGATGAGTTTGACCGGGGGCGGAATGTGAGGACGGTTCCATCCCGCACTTGGACACGGGTTTGGGGAGGAGTTGACGAGGGCTACACCAACCCGGCGGTAATCCTGATTGTCGGGCAAGACCAGGACGGGCGGCTGCATGTGGTGCACGAATACTACCAGCGCCGGCAGCTACAGGCCGATGTTGTCATGGTTGCCAAGCGGCTTATGGTAGAATACCGGGTAAGCGAGTTTGTGACCGACCCCTCGGCGGCTGGCTTGATTGCCGACATGCGCAAGGCGGGCATCCCCACGGTGCCCGCTAACAACGCTGTCATGGCCGGGATTCAGGCGGTCAAGGGGCGGCTCGTTGCGGCGGGTGACGGGCTGGCACGGTTGACGATTGACCCTGGCTGCGTCAACCTGCTTGGTGAGTTTGAGGGCTATGTTTGGCGGGGCGGCAAGGACGGCTTACGGGATGAACCTGAGAAAACCAACGATCACGCAATGGACGCCCTGCGCTACGTGGTCGCCAGGGTTGACGCAGGGGCAAGGCGCCGTCAAGCAGGGAGCTTCCAGGCATGAATGATACCGATCTGAAACTGGCTTACGACGCACTGTCAGCGAAGGCGCAAACCTATGGCCTGCTGTTCAGCTACTACGACGGGCGCCAGCCGCTTGTCTATTCTACCGAACGACTACGGGCGGCCTTCCAGAGCCTTGACGCCAGATTCAACGAGAATTGGTGCCGGGTGGTCGTGGACAGCGAGCTAAACCGAATCGGCCTGGAGTCGTGGGCGGTTGGGGATGACGACGCCTTGTCAACGGCGCTGTCTGACCTGATGACTGAAACCGGCCTGGTGCATGACTTGGATGATACGCACATCGCGGCCCTCGTGACAGGTGAATCGTTTGTCGTGGCATGGCCTGACGAAACGACCGGGCGGCCTACGGCATTTTACAACGATCCCCGCCTGTGCCATGCCTGGTACGATGCGCTCAACCCGCGGGTCAAGCGGTTTGCGGCGAAATGGTGGACGGGTGACGACGGGTTTCAATACCTGACGCTTTACTACCCTGACCGGTTGGAATACTACGTCAGCGATAAGCCAGCGACGGAAGCCACGTCACACAAGGCGTTCATTCCCATGACGCCCCCGACAGCCCCCAACCCTTACGGCGTTGTGCCGGTGTTCCACTTTCGGCTTGAGAAGCGGGTGAACAAGGGGCTGTTGGTTGACGTGCTACCCATGCAGGACGCCATTAACAAGCTGTTCGCCGACATGATGGTGACGGCGGAATATGGCGCCTATCCTCAGCGGTACATCATCAGCATCGCCGGGGTGCAAGGCAAAGTACGCAATGCACCAAACGAGGTTTGGGACTTGCCCGCGGGCGACGGCATGGGACAGCCGACTTCGGTCGGTGAGTTCTCAGCGGCCAGCCTGACAACCTATTTGGAGGCCATGCGTGACCTGGCGCAAACCATCGGCATTGTGACAGCCACGCCGGCGCATTACTTCACGGCAACGAGCACACCTCCATCGGGCGATGCGCTCATGGTCATGGAGGCGCCGCTTACGTCGAAAACGCAGCGCCACATCAACCAACGATTCTACCCGGTGTGGCAGGAGGTCGGCGCCTTTCTGCTATTGCTTGACGGGGTGACGGTTGACGCCCAGGACGTGACGCCCGTCTTTCGTGACGTTGCCAGCATACAGCCACGGGCGCAGGCGGAGATACGGCAACTGTCAGTCAATGCCGGGATGCCCCTCGTCACCGTGCTTAGTGACGAGGGCTGGACGCAGGCAGAGATTGACCAGATGACGCAAGACAAAGAGGCCGAGCAGACCACGGCTACGGCGGGCTTGGGTGCGGCGCTTCTCGCACAACAGCGGCAATTCGATCAGGGGATGGGACAGGGAGGGAAGCAATGAGTATTCCACGAGGGACGGCGGCGGCTCCGGTAGCCGTGAGCGTGACATCATCGGCCACGCTGTTGAGAGCGGCAAACACAAGCCGAAAGGCGCTTCTGATTTGCAACAATGGGACTTCCGATCTATACGTTGGTTTGTCCGACGTGACAGCGGCGTCTGGTGTCCCGGTTAAGGCGAGCGGCGGGGTACTGACAATCGCGCCGCCCTTCATCACCGGGCAGGCGATTTACGGCCGCACGGCCAGCGCCACGATTGACGTGCGGGTGTGGGAAATCACGTAAGCTGCCGCGTGCTAAGAAAGGCTTAGGAATAGGGCAATGTGCGACAGCATTGTAATCAACGGAGGAAACGTGAGTATACAAATCAGTGGTGGTGGGCCAGGCGTAACCGAAATTCAGAACGGCCTGGCGACGGCGCTGGCGGGCCGCGAGCAGGCGATCAGCGTCAACGCACCAAACCACATCGCCGTGACCGTGGATTTGTCCAGCGCAACGTGGAATACCTTGGCGACGCACGAGGTGTTCACGGTGACGGGGGCGGTGCGAATGCGGATGTGGGTGGAGTGCGCAACGGACATTGTTTACGCGAGTGATATTGGCACTTTCAGGCTATATGGAGGAACCACTCCACTAACCGATCTGTACACAGAAGCGGCATTTATGCAGGGAACAGGCGTAGGATAC
>CALMSM010000227.1 GCA_937872425.1 uncultured Candidatus Saccharibacteria bacterium | reverse complement strand
TATGCATAATCATTAGATTATTGTTTGTAAGGAGCCAAATGCCCAAGCCCACTAGTTCAGAACTCTATCTCCCCATGCCAGCAGCACAGAAGGCCGGCACGCTTGATCTTGCTGATTTTGAACCGCACACACCACAGGATGCTGCGCTTCATGTTGCAAATGGATTTGTGCCAGATGAGCGTGGGCTTGCCGAACTTGCAGACGGCACAATCGCAGCTTTTGACCTAGTCCAGCTAGATAGTGCAACAGACGATAGGCTGAGCATTGCAGCCCTACCTAAAGCGGCAGTATCTCCGCGAAACGGCAGAGTGCTAGATATTGGGAATATCGTGATGAGTACGCTCGATAGCGCCCGAAGCGTGACGACGATTCATCGGGTCGCCGAGGTACTCCCTTGGGCTGCGGCTCAGTGGAGAGATGGTTTCTACCGTGTCGGGAGTATGGGTCTACGGCATTTAGGCATTGATGCTCGGCGATACGATGTGACTGAGGCAGCCTCGGATGGGTCCGTCGAAGCCGAAGTACCGCGTCGATACTTCTAGCGTCAGGGGCGGGAATAGCTTATACTAGCGTGATGGTGGCGCCTTGGCCGAGTGGTTAGGCAACGGTCTGCAAAACCGTGTACACGGGTTCGAATCCCGTAGGTGCCTCCAATTATAAATAGGGCGAGTGGCGGAATTGGTATACGCGGTGGACTTAAAATCCGCTGGCCTAAACAGCCTTGAGGGTTCGAGTCCCTCCTCGCCCACCAGGTAAAACGCTTCACTTTTGTGGAGCTTTTTTACTCGCTGACGAAAAACTGATTTATTGAAGTTGGCTCCCAGTTCGTTTTGATTACATCAAAGACATAAAGCGCAATCTCCCTGACAGATGCGGGGATTTCTGCGACTGGTAGTGCGAGCATTTCTGAGCGCGTCATGGCGCGAAGTTTGGTGGACTCCATATCCTTTGGCTTTTGCGCGGGTAATTGGTCCGTAATAAATGCATAGGCAATATCCGTATGGTAATGGTCAAGGCCCGGGAATTGATGGGTGTTTGTGCATACATCCGCTGGGTGTATAACAGCGCCAGTGAGCGGCCCGATATGACCCTTTGGCTGAAGCACCTGCAGTTGTGAGGAAGCGTAGCCTGATTCCTCATTGAGTTCGTGTAGCACGGCTGCCCATGGGTGTTCATGGTGCTCAACATGACCACCAAACTGAAGCCATTGGTTGAGGAGCTTATGCCAGTGAAACCACATGCGCGTCTCGCCATTTTGTTCGAGCAAGACGTAGGCGCTTGCCGTAAAATCATGTTCACCTGGGCCTGTGTGTAAATGTGGCATAGTTCTATTCTAGCATTGCTTCCAAGGTGCTATACTATAGTCACCTATCATTGAACTAAACGGGGGCTGAAATTATATGTCAATTCTTCTTATCATCGCAGTAGTTGTCGTACTACTCGTTATTGTTGGTGCAGGGATGTACAACAGTCTGGTGCGACTCAACGTCCGTGCTAACGAAGCGTGGAGTGATATCACAGTGCAACTCAAGCGTCGTTACGACCTGATTCCAAACCTTATCAGCACTGTCAAAGGCTACGCCAAGCATGAGGCAGACACCTTGCAGAACGTAGTCAAAGAACGTGCCGCTATGATTGGTGGCAACTCATCAGTTAAGGATGTAGCCCAGAGTGAAAACATGCTAGCTGGTGCGCTGAAGAGCGTCTTTGCTGTTGCAGAGAGCAACCCAGATCTCAAAGCTAACCAGAACTTCCTGCAGCTACAAGGCGAGCTCGTGGATACTGAAGACAAAATCCAAGCATCACGCCGTTTCTACAATGGCGTTGTACGTGATTTCAACACAAAGCGCACAGTGTTTCCAACAAATATCTTTGCCGGTATGCTTGGGTTTAAGCAAGACAAAGATTTCTTTGAACTCGACGAAGCGCAATCAGCTACCGTACAAAATCCTGTAGAGGTTAAGTTCTAGCAAAAGCTAAGCCACAATCCAACAGGATTCGGACACAGAGAGTACATGTATAGCCAGATAGCCGCAAACAAACGCAAAACCGTCATTATTATGATGTTGTTCATCGTGCTTGTTGCGGCATTTGGCTGGGTTTTTGGTCAGTACATGGGCAACCCCGGCATTACTCCGTATGTGTTAGCTGGCGCGGGCATCTACGCACTTATTAGTTATTATTCTGGTTCTAAAGTCGCCCTGGCCGTGAATGGTGCCAAGGAGATTACCAAAAAAGAAAACCCACGACTTTGGCGTATTGTCGAAAACTTAGCCATAACCAATGGCATGCCTATGCCGCAAGTGTATATTATTGACGACCCGTCACCGAATGCTTTTGCGACGGGTAGAGACCCAGACCATGCGGCAGTATGTGCGACCACTGGTATCATGCAAATTATGACCGATGCTGAGCTGACGGGTGTTATGGCGCACGAGCTGGGCCATGTCAAGAACTATGATATTCGGGTTAGTATGATTGCCTTTGCGCTGGTGGCGGTTATCAGTATCCTGGCAGATTTTATGCTTCGTATGGTGTGGTTTCGTGACAGTGACAACGACAGTAGTTCCAACGGTGTCTTTTTTGCGCTCGGTATCGCAGCGGCAATTATTGCGCCTATCATTGCAACACTCATTCAGCTGGCCATTTCTCGACAGCGAGAGTACCTAGCGGATGCCACTGGCGCACTGACCACCCGCTACCCAGAAGCGCTCGCTAGCGCTCTGGAGAAGATAAGCCACACGGGCAGTACGCTCAAAAAACAGAATCCATCAACTGCGCATCTGTTTTTTGCTAACCCTCTTAAGAAGGGCGGTGTGGCTAGTTTATTTAGTACGCATCCCCCAATCAATGATCGAATAGCACGACTCAGGAACATGGGTACCCATGCCTAAGTCAACCGCCAAGCCTAAGATTCGTACGGCCAAGTCTCGGCCAAAAAAGCGAACTCGCTCCGTTGCCGCGGCCCCAACCAAGCAAAAAAAACGACAAGTAGCAGCACCAGCCTACAAGTCATTCAGGATGAGTAAGCGTATTCGTCACGAGCGTCCTCATATCACAGGGTCATTCCGACTATTCAAACGTGCCATCACTACACTTCTCAAGCGTAAACGATTGTTTATAGGACTAACATTGACGTACCTAGTGTTGACCATTGTGCTCGTAAAGGGTCTTGGTGTAGGGTCAAATATTGCAGAGCTCAAAGAAACTCTTGTGAGCCTATTCGGAGGAAGCTTATCCAAGCTCATTACTACCGCAACATTGTTCGGTACCTTGCTTAGTAATGCCGGAAGTGTGAGCAGTGAACAAGCGGGCTCATACCAAACAGTGCTCCTAATAACTACGAGTCTGGCGATTATTTGGGCACTTCGCCAAACGCTCAGCCCAGACATGAAGAAAGTAAAATTAACGGCGCTTGATGCGTTTTACAAAGGGTTGTATCCGTTGGTACCATTTTTGCTTGTCCTACTGGTCATTGGGCTACAATTACTGCCTGCAGTGCTGGCAAACTTTCTTTATACCGTGGTATTTGGCGGAGGTTTGGCTGTGACTATTGTTGAGAAGCTCTTGTGGAGTCTTATCCTGATACTTATCATTACCCTGTCACTCTATATGATTACGTCTTCCATATTCGCTCTATACATTGTGACGCTGCCAGACATGCGCCCTATGCAGGCACTCCGTTCTGCACGCGAGCTTGTGCGTAATAGACGGTGGACTATCGTACGTAAGCTGTTGTTTCTCCCGGTTGCGCTACTGCTTATATCCGCTGCCATCACCATACCTATCATTTTGCTTTCCCCGATGATTGCCGAGTGGGTATTCTTTGTACTGAGTATGCTAGGATTGGTTGTACTCCATAGCTATCTCTATGCACTATACAGAGAATTGTTATGAGCAGTGAGCAGAACCGGCTTACCGAACTCAAGCAGTTATTGAGCCAGTATTCGTACCAGTATCACACACTCGATGCTCCTAGCGTAACGGACGCGATATACGACTCACTTATGAGTGAGCTCAAGCGATTGGAAGCAGCCCACCCGGAGCTTGTGACACCAGACAGCCCTACTCAACGTGTGGCGAACCAACCGCTCGATAAATTCAGCAAGGTCGCTCATGCTCATCCAATGATTAGCCTCAACGACGTATTTTCCCGTGAAGATGTTGAGGCCTGGGTGTTACGTATGGATAAACTACTTCCTGGTGTTACTCACGAGTATTTTTGTGATACTAAAAAGGACGGACTTGCGTGTGCGCTTATTTATCAAGATGGTTTGCTGGTGCAGGCAGTAACTCGGGGCGATGGAAAGGTTGGCGAGGACGTCACTGCCAACGTCCGAACAATCAAAAACGTTCCTCTGCGGCTTCACAAGGCTAAAGAGTTTGCCGGATTTTTGCGTGGTAGAACAGAGATTCGTGGTGAAATTGTTATGTTCAAGAAGGCATTTGCCAAGCTGAACCAAGAGCGGGAAGCCAATGGCCAGGCAGTGTTCGCCAACCCACGTAACTTAGCTGCAGGTACGATTCGGCAACTTGACCCAAAGCTTGTCGCAGAGCGGCCACTAACATTTATCGGGTATGAATTACTTCGTGATGATCCGAGCGAAGTTTCGACTAATATGCAAGCGTATGAAGCGATGAGCGAGCTTGGGGTTACTCGAAGCCCGGAGGCGGTCGTATTTAGCAATCTCGACCAGGTTATGAAATTTGTCGATGAGTGGGGCACAAGACGGCACGAACTACCGTATAACACAGATGGCTTAGTTATAAAGGTTAATGACCGGAAGTTGTATGCAGAGCTTGGGGTTGTAGGTAAAAACCCTCGCGCTGCTGTTGCTTATAAATATGCAGCGGAACAGGCGACAACAACCGTAAAGGACATTGTGATTAGTATTGGTCGCACAGGGGCTGCGACGCCGGTCGCAGTTTTTGAGCCTGTTATAGTGGCGGGCACCACAGTGCAGCATGCTAGTCTACACAATGCTGACGAGATTGCACGACTCGATATTCGTATTGGTGACACAGTCGTAATATTCAAAGCTGGCGATATCATCCCACAAGTAGAGTCAGTGATACCAGAGCTTAGACCGGCAGGTGCCAAGCGAATTAACTACGAGGCAGAGCTTGCTCGACAGTTCCCTGACCTCGATTTTGTTCGACCGGAAGGTGAG
>CALMSM010000226.1 GCA_937872425.1 uncultured Candidatus Saccharibacteria bacterium | reverse complement strand
TGCCGTCCTTGACCTTAGCCATCTCGTCGCAGCCGATGCTTTTTACGCGACCACCAGCGCCTGCTGAGCCGGTCATAGCATCGCCGCCTATGTGGCCGCCATTGGGGTTGATGAGTCTCATCCCCATACTATGCTTCTTCCACTCAAAGCCTTGTGGGAGCATCCAATCAGGCTGCCGCTTGAGGAGGAAGCGCAGCTTTTCAAATGGCGTATCCATGTTGCCAATCTGGTCAACTTCTTCTTCTTTCCTCGACAGCACAAGGAACGTGCCGTTATTGAACTGCCAGTCGTGAGAGTAGACGGCGCAGGTAGCCCATGAGCCGCCCATCTCTCGGCACTTCGGTAATATCACGTCTTCCCTGAACGGCACTGACAGGTCGACGGCTTTCTCGATACCTTCTTGCAGGTAGTCGATTAGCTCTTCTTGAAACTGAAACGGTATCCACGGGAACGTGTCATACGGGGCCTTGGCATTTGGGTTGTAGAGCCAACCGTAATACTTGACCCAGTAGGCAGCGCTCGCCGCGCATTTTGCGTTCTCGTTGTCCCGGTGCCCCTTGTCTAGTAGATTTCGGAGGGTTTTTTCCGTGCGCTCTTTAAGTATCTTTGGATAGTCTGGAGCTTTTAACGGCAGGAACTCTTTTATGTCCTTCTCGTCCGTCAGGAAGAGAAGTTGGGGTTTCGGTTTCGCCATCTAAAAAGCCATCCTCTGTCTTGTCTTCGGTTTTCACAGCCTTTGGGGGCTCCGGTTCGACTTTCTCTGGCTTTTCAACTGGCTTCATCTGGTCTAAGAGCTTCTGCACATCCTCTGGAATGTCTATAAATTGGTACTCGCCTACGCCAGTTCCCATCTCTCTCCATCCCATGTTGGCGCTGCCGTGGTACGTATATTCAGCTCCAAATATGAGTATCTGAGCGCTGAACTTACGATTGGGTGCTAACCACATGCCGACAATCATGCCAATACAGACAGATTTCGGGTCAGAGTTGTACCAGTAGCGAATAGACCTTTCTTTAATAGACCAATGCTCAATGCGTAGAATCCTCTCGTCAAGAGCAGTGGCCATTAGCACCCCCTACCGTCTGGGCGCTTAGGTGGCTTGGAACCCGGCTTAGGGGTCTTGGCTGCCGCCTTTATCTTGCTGCCGCCAGAAGGCATGATTTTCTTCTTGGGCATTTTTGGTGGGTTATTCATGAGCATCTCCGGTGAAGTGTCACACTTATGTACACTTTGTACCACCGGATTACACTTTAGGTCAAATTATTCCGCTTCTGGTTCACTCTTTGGCAGCTTCTTCTGCGTTATGACGACCTTCGTGCTTCGCCTCGTAGCGGCTTCTTTCGTTTTCTTCTTCTTTCGCTTTCGCCGCTTTCTCTATTTCAGGCCAGTCTTTGTGTGTGTACCTTGCTTTAGCGCTATTCGCTACCACGTTCCAGTTCACTACCGAATCAGGCTTGTAGGTGTTTACCTTGCGCCCGTTGGCGTCACGCAGCGGCTGCCCGTCTTTGTCTAGCGCGGGGATGGATAGTTTCTCTCTCATCTCCTTGGCAGCTACCGGCCCATACTTAGACCTAACGAAGTGCATCATCCGGTCGCGGTGGAGCTGCTCAGTTACTTCGTGGTGGACTTTGTTAATCTCGCCAGGAAAGAACCACTCGGCCAAAGCATCGCCGCGATTGTAGCCAGTCACGCCCACCATGCCCGACGGGGTTTCTTTCCATGACGATTGGTCGATGATAGCTCTCTCCGCATAGCCCCTCCTTGCGTCGTCGAGCTTCCTCGCTAAGTTTGCCGCCTGGTTGGGTGATGGGATACCTTTGCCTGCGAGCACCATGCTCATAGCCATGCCGCCGCCTTTCCCGATACCTTTTGCAGTGAAGAGCGAGTCGGGACCGCCTTCTATCGCTTGATAGATTTGGTCCCTTATCCCCGACAAAGTGTCGAAGGCAAAGCCCACCATAGGGACGCCGTCTGGCGAC
>CALMSM010000225.1 GCA_937872425.1 uncultured Candidatus Saccharibacteria bacterium | reverse complement strand
CTTGCGTGCAACAAGGACTTGACCCAAGAGCACCCGCTCAGCGACAAGCATTTAACGACCGTGTGCTGCAAGAAACCGGCGCACGATACCTAGTCAGTCGCTACGGCGAAGATAGGGCTTCGATGCTTGCCGGGTCGTCAATAGCTGATGAAGGCAGAACCCTCCATCTGGGGATTGATATATTCTGCCGTGGCCTCGAAACCGTCTACTCACCCTGTGATGGAGAAATTGTGCAAACAGGCAGGGAGCCACAAGGCCACAGCTTTGGGCACTACATAATTATCAAGCCCACGGGCGTCGACTACTACATTTTCTTTGGGCATATGTCTGCAGACCAGCCCCACATTGGGCCAGTCAGAGCAGGGGATACACTGGGCAGCCTTGGTGATTTTACGAACGGCGAAAATGGTGACTGGTCCAGACACCTGCACATACAACTATTCCGGGATTTGCCCAGTGACGCAAACGATCTCATCGGGTACTCTACGGCCAAAAACTTTTCGGAAAATCAACTGCGCTATCCAAACCCATCTCAATTATTCCCTCAGCTAGAATCACAAGAGTGATTGCAATGGGATACAGATTAAGCCAGGCCAACTATAGGATTATCGCCGATAATTTTGGCCCACCAGAAGTGCACATAGGTATTGCTGAGGTAAACGTACTCAAGGCAGTAGGCTCGTTGTCAGTTCTAGGCGCACAACTCAGTAACATGTCATTGCATCCAGACTTTGCGTTCGACCATAAACTTCGTCAAGCATTTGAAGACCCCGATGACCCAACTGCTCCAACTCGGTTTGGTGGACCACTTGAGTTCGCTATCCAGGCAATGTGTGACCGTAATAAGGTGGACAGGGCAGCACTTGACGATTTCATTTCCGCATCCGATTCGTTCGTAGGACCACTGCTTTACAAAGACCCCCGGGACAACGACGGATTTATGTTTCTCACGCATGAAGTTTCTGTGTATCTTGTCGGTGGCTGAGTTGTTTGGCGGAGAGGGAGGGATTCGAACCCTCGGAACCTTGCGGCTCACCGCTTTTCGAGAGCGGCCAGTTCAACCACTCCTGCACCTCTCCATCCCACGCCATTTTAACGAACAAGCCTAGAGATTAGCCAGAGTTTTTTCAAGATACTCTTGCCGTGTTTGAATTTGCACAGGAGTAGCCGTCGGGTCCTCTCCGGTCATACACTTCATACACACTTTGCCAATCAACTTGGGGCCAAGGGAACGCTCAAAATTCTCTCTTGTCAAAAAATGAATCTCGTCAGCATTAATTATCTTAGCAACCTCAGCTGCACTTCTACCACGGGAGATTAATACGCTGGCATCTTTTGTATCCATGCCAAATTCGCATGTTTCTACATATGGCATCGATGCTATCAGCTGAACGATTTTAAGTACCCCAGAGTCCCTGAGTTGTCCATTAACCGTCGTGCTGGTGTCGCCCCTAACCACCGAATCATCAACAACACCAACCCTTTGACCTTCAACAACAGGTTTATTGGGATTGAGTTTCGATAATACAACGCCAGCACGTGCCTTCACCGCCATAAAACCGCGTTTGCTTTTCGGATTCTTTATCAACCCCTTCTTTTGTCTCACGCGACTAACAAAAGAGAACCCTTCCGCAGCCGACATCCCCGATTCGGGCGACCCCACAACAATATCGATATCATTGGCGTCTATGCCTGTTTGTTCGGCTAGAATTTCTCCTGCGGCCTCACGGTGATTCTCGACAGAAACCCCAAGATGACGCGAATCTGGGCGAGAAAAGTACACAAACTCAAACGCGCAAAAACTAGAAGGTATGCTGGCTAGTTCTTCTTCTGTAAACAATGGGTAGAAAACCGGGCCCTCATCCGTCAGCTCCACAACTTGGCCGCGGGGGACCTCGCACAATTCACTCGCTCCAATCGTTCCAATCTCAAATGCTGGCTGTTCAGAGGCAACTACCCATCCTGCATCATCTGGAAGTACTCCGATGTACAGGGGCCGAAACCCCCAAGGATCCCGCCATGCAAACTGGCGATCACCAATCATAGTTGTCATTGAATACGCACCAACCATCAGGTGGCTCACGTGCTGGATAGCTTCAATTTCACCCATACCTTCGTTCACGGCATCGGCCAAAAGAAGTAGCGCCAGGTGGCTATCACTCGCTATTTGGTCTGCGTCGTAGTCAAACACCTCAACCAGCTGATCAGCATTTGCAATATCACCGTTATGCGCCTGAAGAATCAAACCAAGCCGGCTTTTCGCCTGCATTGGCTGGAGCGTGCTCATAGGGTCGGGTTCTTCACCTTGCCTCATACTTGTGGTTGCATAGCGCCCATGCGCCATAGCAGTATATGCATCCAGGCCAAGCAGGCGATTGCCACCCAGTGCATTTGTCGCGTCTCCTGGACCACCAATCATCATGTGCGTACCTTCAGTATCACGTACTGCTAGCCCAGTTGCTGCATCACCCGTGTTGCTAAGTTGATTGATTGCTTCGTAGGCAATAAAATGCGCCACCGGCCCAATCTCGGCATCATGGCGAATTCTCACCATCACGTCACCACAGGCTTCGCCTGGTGTGCCAACTTCAATATCACCAACAGGTAGTGCTTCTGGCCCTCTCATCTATCCCAAGTATAGTCGCTACTTTGCATAAGCAGCAAACTAGTGACACAAAATTACTACAGGGCGGGTTCAACCATCTGATAGCCAGGAACTACTTCGACCGGCTCAATGGCTATAGGCTTGGTGGGTACTATTGGCCCAAACGGGTTGCCAACAGACACTTCAATGACTGCAGTGCAGACATTGCCAAATGTACTCGTATTGATACTTCCCGAACACACAACGTCATCAGGCTCAGCGCCTTCGGCATATGCTTGAAAAGCAGCAAGGTTCCAGCACTCTGCGCCGGTGGCGCTACATGATGCAGCAACTCGTAATTCACTCATAGGTTGCATATTCTATCATTTTTACAAAATATTGTCAATTCTTACTATATCTGCATTGGATTATTACGAAGAAAAGGATGGCGTAAACCATCCTTTTCTTTAAAGCTAGCAAAAATCTACTGCGGGTTAGCAAATATACGCTGTGCCGTCTCGACCTGTGCCAAATCCTTGGCCTGTTCCGTCTCGGTAAGCTGATCAAAAGGTACGCCAAGTGCACCATCTTGCTCCCATGGGTTACGAGAGAGCCATGCGTCGTGTACTATCCCACCGACTTCACTCCGGGTTGCAGGATCACTGAGATCAATCTTACCGTTGCGGTCTACTAATAGCCCAACTACAACGTCCGCAGCCGCCTTATTATCTGTCTTCCAGTGCTCATCTAGCTGGTCATAGGAAGTGTTTGCAATATCTTGTCGCTTGATCTCAGTCGCGCCTTCGGGTACTTTACCGTCGTTAAACCATTTTTGCGCTCCATCGACTTCTGCAAGCACTTTGACGCGAGGCTCATAAACTATCTTTCCGTCTACTTCATGGGGAGCTTGATTTTCATTGCGCCATTGATCGTGAAGCTCTGATGCAATCGCAGTACTCGCAGCATCCACAACTTCAAGCTGCTGACCTTTAATTGCATCCATGCTGTCCATTCGTGCAATATCTCTACTCTTCCACCCGGGAATACTCTCATCGACTGGGGTACTTACCTGAGCTAGCTGAGCACTCAGTTCTGCTCCTTGAGCTGCGATTATTGGCCCTTGTTCTGTGTTCATCGTGCTTCCTTTTTGTGTTAATTAAACTGATAGTATACTAGCATAAGATTGATAAAATGTCAACTAACGGGTGTTCTCTGATGGTGGCCGAGCGAGAAAAGATAGCTCAATCAAGCAGAGCTTAAATCTGCTACATTGCCGAACTGCTTGCCCGCTAAATTAAGCTAACGCTGTAACTAGTTTTGTCGTCGAGAACACTCAGTAAAATTTTAGCGTGCTTTTAAATCAAGTAAAGATCCGATCCAACCGTGGGTTAGATCGGTTATTTCGCGTGCCACGCGGACAACTACCTGCGGGGCCCTTTGCTGCAAGCAACTATCAGCAATCCTCCGAGAATAGTGCAGTGTTCCGTCAAATGCTTCTGCGTATCTGCCATCTACTAGCTGAGCAGTTAAAATGTCGAATCTCGGAAGGTCTTGTGTGACTGCTTTTGCTGCAGATACTCCGACAATTGCTGGAATCGCAACCTCAGGCCCAAACAAGGGGCTAGTAAAGAATAACCCTACTTCAGCAGCATTGAGAGTGGCTTTTGTGGCCGCAGAGAGAACAGGGCAGACATCTTCAAGGCTCATTCTTCGAGCATGTGATTCTTGCTGGAGATATTGTTGCTCGGCTGCCATAAGCAAATAGTACGCTGTCAGAATACGGAAAACAACAGATTAATTGGACTGTAATTTTATGGATTTGGAATACTATCTAGTACTCCAAATACGCTACGCGGTGCCATGAAGGCAATACCACATACCAACAGTACGCTAGCTACTGAAGCAGGCAGAGGATGTTCCTGATAGGAGGAAGAAACAGCCGACGGCTGTTATGAGGGCTAATGGTACAAGTTTATAGAAGGGTTTGGTCATTTGTTTGTTCGTTCCTATTCACACAATAGTTGTTATGGCTACAGTGTGCATAAGAGAGAAGGGTTCAAAAAAACGCTAGAAAGGTTCTAGCGTCTTGTTTGGTCAATTACAATTAACAGAGGTAGATTATGTGGTGCACCCGGCAAGATTCGAACCTGCGACCTCCTGTACCGCAAACAGACGCTCTATCCAGCTGAGCTACGGGTGCATAACGTGATGTTATGTGTATAAGAATTATTCAATAATTCTGCGGTTTTCTGATAAAAAAGTACAAAGCCGTGCACCGCACAGCCCGAAAATAATACCACAAAACAGGGGTAGTTGCTAGACCCTTTTCTAAAAGCGAATTCGTGCCATCAGTCGATCGAATGGGTCGTTCTTTGCATCAGCGTAGGGGAGGAACATGCCAAGCACGTTCACAATCTCATCCTCTTGGTCTGGTGGATAATAGATACTAAGTGGTGGCATAAATCGCTTAAGAGGAAGAAGCTGTATTGAACGAAGCGCGGTATCGCTAACAACCGAGAAGGTCTTGAACTCGGCGTAGACGTACTGCTTAGTATCAATTATGATGCCATTCCTGCCTACTTCGTAGCGCAGCACTCGGGGTTTGCGCGCCGCAGTAACAGCGAACAACACGACAGCAAATATGATAATAGCCATAACGAATACATCGTGCGTCAAGAGAAATACGGCTGCGATCACAACAACAGATATGCCGGCCATTGCCATGTACCAACCAGCATTCTTTTCGTGATCAATATACTCAGAGGCCTCCCATGAGACACCCTCATCTGATTGACGTTTGTTGGGCTTTTGTACCTTGTGATCTGCCGGAGCAGCCGTAGCCTGTTTTTCGACGACTTCAGGCTTATGATTGTTAGTACCCTCTGGGTGGATAGTATCTCCGGGTTGCATAAGCGTATTGTATCAGAAATTAGCTAAAACAAAGTTCGTTCTATTACTTTTTGGGAGGAAGGGGGAGAAACTTACTCGTGTGTTCAGCATAGTCCTGATATTCTGGGTCGTTTGCATACCGCCGCTCGAGCATCGGGACGCCTGAAACAAACAGTACTAGGCCAGTTATCGTCAGTGGGCCTATGATTGTCCATGGTGCAACACCAGCACTAAACGAAATGACAAATATACCCCACCATTGTGTCACTTCACCGAAATAATTTGGATGTCTAGTATAGCGCCACAAACCGGTCTGAAGTACCTTTGGGCGCTTTTTTTGAGCAAGAAATACAGAAAGTTGTTTGTCCCCGACAGACTCAAAAATAAATCCTACTAGCCAAATGATGGCCCCGAGAGCCGCGGTGAAACCAATAGTTGAGCTCGCATCGGAGCCAAAATTTATCTGCTGGACAGGCAGCATAATAATCCAAAGTAAAAGCCCCTGGAGCAAAAACACTTTGCCGTACGATACCAACCACCGAAACTTTACGTCATCAGAAACAATTTGTTTGTACCGAGCATCTTCTGGCTTATTGCGATTACGAAGATAAATATGCGACGCAAGTCGAGCGCCCCAGATTGTAATTAGTACATTTACGAGGATTGCTACGCTACTCACGCTACTCGCTAGAAGAGCGCTCCCCCAGGCAAGCACCACAAAGCCCAAACCCCATGCCGTGTCGGCGACATCGTTACGTTTTTTGACCTGGGACAGTACAAACCAGGCAGTCATATAGGCAAATACGATTACGCCGGTTATGAGGTAGTTCACAATAATATCCGAGCAGCAATTGCATAGCTCACCACTGAAACACTAGCCGCAAGTACGGTGCCCCAAACCATATCTACTGCAGTGACAATAATCGGCCAGTCTTTGACTGTCGCGAGGTTGGTTAGGTCATACGTCGCATAAGTGATTAACCCAAATAGAGCACCCATACCAAGTGCGTATTGCCATTGTTGTCTGTCTACTGCTGGGCTCACGACAAATACCACCAGCCCAACGATAAACAGTAGATAGAAAGCAACAGCCGCCTGCCAATTTGGGCTCGATTTCATAATATAACCAAGGTATTTGCCATAAAATCCCTTGGCAATCAAACCGAGCCAAACCATATCAATCAAGAAAAACACCGGAAGAGTGACAGCATAGAGTTTTGCAAACATCATAAGCACTATTATAGCGTATTTGGGGTAAGTACTGCGAACATGTTTTCATGCCATATAAGAGTTACCCCTACGAGCCGCAAATTAAGTGGAATTAGTGCGGGTCGACCACTTGCTTTGCGATTTCGACTGACTCGAGTCTTCCTACGGACAAACAAAAAGACCTGTCCGAAAGAGCAGGTCTTTTTGTTTGGCGGAGGAGGAGGGATTCGAACCCTCGCGGGAGCTTTCGCCCCCCTAACGATTTAGCAAACCGTCCCCTTAAGCCACTTGGGTACCCCTCCGTATTAGGGTTTGTGCTTGGCGGAAGGGGAGGGATTCGAACCCTCGGTACCGTTGCCGGCACGACGGTTTTCAAGACCGTTTCCTTCAACCACTCGGACACCCTTCCAGGTTTTTTGTAACAGGGGCGATTATAACAGTTTCGCTGGAGGATTTCTAGGCACTTTTGTAAAAGCTGTGTGCGCTATCTCGGTGACTAAAAAAGTCTGTTACAATACGCTTATGCAGCCCGGAGACACAATTTCACCATCATCCACAGAGAAAGATGTACCACGGGATGCTGCCGTTGAGGAACCACGGGTGGAGCAAGAGGCATCCTTTTACAACGAAGATGCACTCCCGACAAACTCATTGAGCTCCATCGACGAATCTGATACTTTTTCCCAGAGTGATGTTGTCTGGACAGCCTCAGAGTATGTCGACCACCAGAAAACGAGTGGTTGGTACTTGCTTCTCGGGGTTGTAACGATTGCGATTGTCGGGGTCATATATTTGCTCACCTCGGGAGATTTGGTGGCAGTATACGTGATTACAGTCGCCGCTA
>CALMSM010000224.1 GCA_937872425.1 uncultured Candidatus Saccharibacteria bacterium | reverse complement strand
GCCTGTTGGAAAAGCTGGGCAGCAGGCAGCTCGATGGCTCGGTCTACATCTGACTGTTTGGGCGCAGCCTCAGAGAAGCTCAACGGTGCAGCGATAGCGGCGACGCCCATCTCAAACAATCCATGAGCAGTACGGAGGCCACGCGGGCCCCAAGCCAGCATGTTGTTGCGGAACATTTCGCGGCGCGTCTCGCCAGGCATGACGAGCTTCTTCTTGAATGAGGTGCGCTCACTGATGGGCATGCCGCCACTGAGCTTCACCAGCTCTTCTTCGTACGGATAGTGGTGAGCCGGTGTCATACCATCGACAATAGCGTGCGCCAACCACGCGGCTTCAAACGCAGCATGCTCCATGTTCTGCGCGCGGAGTTCGCGGACCAGCGTATCGTAGTGATTCTGGATAAGCTCCATCAGCTGGGTGTCGCTGTCGTCGAATGGGTTGAGGTAGTGCCATGGTTCATCCTTGGACGGGCTTTTGCGCTTGATTCCGTCTGGGCCTTCGCGGCCCTCAAAGTGAAGAATCTGCTTAGTCGCGGGGAATTCTGCGCCATCATCCAGCAGTTTCGCCAGGTGGCGACGAGAGACTTTGTCTATCTTCTGGTGCGTCCCAATGACGTTGCCTGACCGCCGAGTAAGCGTGGTTCCTGAGTACACTAGGCCATTCCCCCGTGAGAGGACATGATGTATGCATGGTTGATGGGTTTCTGGTGTGTCATGACTAGTTCAGCGTGGTTACGGCCCGCAGCTCGGATACTCGCTGGGCCAACTCTGGGTATTTTAGCAGGTTCTCTCCCTTATCGAGAAATGCGTGAGCGGCTCCGCGAGCATTCTGGATAAGTTTGACGTCGGTCAGCTTCGCCACTCGCAAATCGAGCGCTCCGTGCTGCAACGTTCCGTAGATGGCACCTGGTGCACGCAGCTCGAGGTCGTATTCGGCCAGTTTGAACCCGTCAGAACTTGTTGCGAGAGCTCGTAACCGAGGGCCAGGGGCCTGGTTGTCACCCAAGACTAGGTAGCAATAGCCTTGGTGGTCGCTTCGCCCCACGCGACCCCGGAGCTGGTGAATTTGGGCGAGGCCAAATCGCTCGGCATTTTCGAGCACCATAACGGTCGCATTTGGAACGTCAACGCCGACCTCTATAACCGTGGTTGACACGAGCACGTCAAGTTTGTGCTGCACGAACTGTTGCATGACCTCATCTTTTTGTTGTGGCTTCATCTTGCCGTGCAACAGACCAACTCGTCGATGCTTAAACACGCCTTTAGCCAGTTCATCATACATCTGCTCGGCAGACTTGGCCGGTAGCAGTTCTGAATCGCTCACTAGTGGGCAGACGACAAAGACCTGACGGCCATCGGCTAGTTCTTGGTCGATGTCCTGATAGAGTTTTTGGCGCGCGACCAGCGGAACCACTTTGGTTTTGATCGGCTTGCGACCGGCTGGTTTCGTGGCAATCACCGATATATCTAGTTCACCATAAAGCGTCAGTGCGAGGCTGCGCGGGATCGGCGTAGCTGTCATGTTCAATACATGCACTGCGTGGCCAGCTTTGGCCTGAATAGCGGTGCGCTGATCGACACCAAAGCGGTGTTGTTCGTCGACGATTACTAAACCAAGTTTATGAACATCCACCTTGTCCTGAATCAATGCCTGGGTACCGATCATGAACGTCACATCACCCGATTTGATACGTTCGTGCGCAAGTTTCTTTTGGGCAGGTTTGAGCCCACCCACTAGCAAGCCAACCTTGTCGGCTAGACCAAGGGGCTCAAGCAATCGATGCATGGTTTCGGCGTGTTGTCGCGCCAGCAGTTCGGTTGGCGCCATAATCGCCGCCTGCATGCCCTGGCTCATAGCCATTGCCGCTGCCATTGCTGCCACAACTGTTTTACCACTGCCCACATCGCCCTCAACCAATCGGTTCATGGGCTGGGTCTTTTGCATATCTAGATAAATTTGCCAGACTACGCGACGTTGATCGTCG
>CALMSM010000223.1 GCA_937872425.1 uncultured Candidatus Saccharibacteria bacterium | reverse complement strand
GGAGTTTTTGTTTTTGTGTGTCACATCACCGTATGTAGGAAATGTATTGTGATTTGAAAAAATCATCTAAATTCTTACTGGTTATGTGACGATTTGAGAGACTTATGTGTGAGGTGGAGTTTTGGGAGGTGTTTTGATGTAATGTACTAAGGTTTTTTAAGTGGTGCCTTCTTCCACTTGTTGACCGCCAGATAGCTAACCTCGAGCTTCTGCTGTTTCTGCTTTCGATATGTAACCCTAGTTGTGAATGAACTGGCCGCCCCGAGTGCTACTCACCCGGTGCCATCAAACGCCAATAACTACCAACACTTATAGCCACGACATCCTTGTCGATACCCGCATAGTCCAACTGGTGTTGCTCCAGTGTGATCCTACCCTGTTTGCTATCCAGCACATTCGAGGTTTTGCCCCGGCGAAACTGAACGTTCAGGTCAGCAATACTCTCATCCAGAATATCGCCCTGCAACTTTGGCTCAACCATACTGTCCCATGTCTCTTGCGGATACATGTGCAAATACTGGCCAAACCCACGAGTAATGACAACTCCGCTCGCAAACTTGCTTCGAAGCTCAGTCGGTATGGTTAACCGCCGCTTGATATCAAGTTTCCTTTCGAAATAATCTACTGTGGCCATTTGTATAGTGGTTATTTAATTTGCTAGTGGTTTTTATTTTTGGTCGAAGGGTTGCTGTTTTGGCTTACCTACGATTACCCACTAACAGCAGTCTACTACCCCCCATGACCCACATGCAAGTACATTCTATATAAAAGTGCCCCTGATTTAGGGGCACTTATCCACAGTTTGTCCTCTGCCCTAACTTATACACAACATATGGTGTTGGCTTATGGATACGAACACTAGACAATCCTGAACGTGCCGGAACTTGTCTACTTGCCGTGTGGTGCCGGTTCGCCGTGAGAGACTGCTGCGCGAGGCTGCCCATGATCCGCACCACTAGGCTGCTCACCTTGGGGACCGCTCGCTGTGTACTGATCAATTGTTTGGTCAACTGCTCTGCCAAATTCGTACCCAATCCCTCCGATAGCAGCGACCGTAAGCACGGTAGCGGCAACAAGATTACCTATTCGTTTAGCACCATGTCTTCGGACAACATGCTCTGGCATGTTGGCTGCAGCGTCTTCTCCAACTCGAGTTACACCAGCCTCATAAAGGTGAGCTCGTACATGGTGTCCGCGGGTAGGTCGTTGGTCTAGTGGTGCTGCCATTGGTTTAATCTTCTGTTTACGTTTTATAATTTACAATGCGTATTATAGCAAACACAAGCAGTTTTGTCAATAGCTTAGGTGTCCGCAGCGCGTCGCATAGGGGTTGTTGCTCTGGGTTTGTAGCCCATGGATGCATATAGGTTTTGGGCAGCTGGCTTGCTGGTCGAAAGGTCAAAGTAGCGAAAGCCTCTGCTCAAACCATACTGGTGCGCTGCCTCGGCAAGCCGTCGGCCAATTCTCTGCCCACGAAGTTGTTCGTCCACGACAACGCCACCTATATACCCATACCGCAGGCCAGGCTCAATCATATCTGTGCACACCAGCTGGCCAAGTATCCTGCCTTCCTGCTGCGCGACGAATAATGCGCGTGATGATGAGCTCACAATATCTCGCGTCGTGTCGGCTATATCCTCCAAGCTCGGAGTAATCGTATAGAGTTGTCCTGCAAGGTTATGAAGTTGAGCAACCTGCTCTGACGTAGGCTGAGTCATAAGCCGCTCAACGCAGATTGTCACGCCATCAGCCCCATGATTGCTTTTGCCAGCTTAGCAGGGTCATGACGAATATACGAACGGCAAATTGGACCCTCGTGCCTGGGGATATCAACATGTCGCGCCACCAAGTCTGCCCCCATATATTGGTACTCCATTAACGTGTCGACGATAGGCTCAAGTGCTTGCTCACCAGGCTTGCCATATGTAGCGACAAAGTCAGAACCAAGTGGTTCGGAGTTATATACAACCGAATCGATAAAAGGTGTCCCCGCCGCACGCTCTAGCTCGTGAGCATAATCAGCGGGGCTAAACCCAGCCGTTTGGTGTGGCTTATTGACCAAGTTGCTCATGTATACCACTTCGGCTTGTGTATACGTCAACGCATCGCGCATTCCATCAACCAACAATGTTGGTATAAGTGAACCATACAAATCACCTGGAGCAACGACAATCATATCTGCGTCCATCAAAGCAAAATCCGCCTCAGGGTTCAGCGCAGCCGCTGGTTCCAGCCAGAGCGTTGGCCTCTCTTCGAGTGGCCGTAGCGGAGTACCACCGATTTCATACTCACCGACAATTCGCTGGTTGCGCGTTTCGAGCGCTAAATCATGCAAATCTAGTGTGACCGGCAAAACACGTCCTTTCACGCCCATATGCTTACTCACCCGATTAATTGCAGAGCCGATGTCGCCCTCTACAAGTTCTGCGGCAGCGATAATCAAGTTACCGAATGAGTGGCCAGCCAGCTGTGACTCCGGCGAGAACCGGTGCTCAAATAGCTCGCGAATATCCATAGGAGCGTCGCTCAACGCGCTGATTGCCTGGCGCACGTCTCCAGGTGGCATAACACCAAACTCTTGGCGAAGCATGCCAGTTGAACCTCCATTGTCCGCCATGTTCACAACA
>CALMSM010000222.1 GCA_937872425.1 uncultured Candidatus Saccharibacteria bacterium | reverse complement strand
CACTAGTGCATCACCCTTTGGTTATAAAGCCTGTCTTGTGACGAGTCCGTTCTACATACAATAAGTCTCTCCATCGGCCTCTGTTCAGCTTCAATCTGGTGCTAATTTTTTTTGCGCAAGCTGCGTTTGGTATGATGGAGAGATGAAAGCAGCGATATTTGAGGGTAAGGGCAAAGTCAGGCTCGGCAATCGGCCAGACCCACAGATAATAGATTCAACTGATGCAGTCGTGCGCGTGGTGCGGGGGTGCGTGTGTGGGTCTGACTTATGGTATTACCGAGGGATTAGCGAGCACAAAGTCGGCAGTATCGGTCACGAATACATTGGCGTCGTCGAAACGGTCGGTGAAGCGGTCAAGAACCTGAAGCCAGGAGACCTGGTCATAGCACCGTTTAAGTTCAACGACGGAACCTGTGCCGCCTGCCAGTCCGGGGCCACCGCTAACTGCGAAAATGGCAACGGGTTCGGCAACGGCGAGACTGATGGTGGGCAGGGCTAGTACGTTCGTTCACCGTATGCAGACGCTACGCTCGTGAAAGTTCCTGGCTCTGGATTCTCGGACGAACAGCTGGCGTCGTTCACGGCGCTGTCAGACGTCATGAGCACTGGCTACCACGCCGCGCGGAGCGCCCGAGTCAAGGCAGGCGATGTCGTGGCGGTGGTGGGTGATGGTGCGGTCGGACTCTGCGCTGTTATCGCGGCTCAGAAACTTGGCGCCAAACGAATCATCATACTCAGCAGAAACCCCGCGAGGCAGCGTGTTGCTGAAGAGTTCGGCGCGACTGATATCATCAAAGAAAGAGGCGAGGAAGCTGTCCAGAAAATCATGCAGCTGACAGACGGCGCAGGAGTCGACGCTGCTCTGGAATGCGTCGGTACAGACGAATCGATTATGAGTTGTGTCGGTGCCACGAGGCCGGGTGGTATGATCGGTGCCGTCGGAGTGCCCAAGTACGACGCATTCAAATATCGAGATGCATTCTGGAAAAATATCGGTATTGGCGGCGGCGTGGCCCACGCTCGTCAGTATATTCCCGAGCTACTGGATGATGTGCTGGCTGGTCGTATCAACCCTGGCCGTG
>CALMSM010000221.1 GCA_937872425.1 uncultured Candidatus Saccharibacteria bacterium | reverse complement strand
TCCAAGACATCCAAAAGCTCCAGCAGCTTCTGGATGAGCTGGGCCATGAACCAGTCAGTTTTGGGCCAGCTGCACTGAACCCAGCAGATGATTACCCAGATTTTATATTTCCTGCTGCGCACGCCGTAGCGAGCGGTGATTGCCAGCTAGGCATTATTTATGGTGGTAGTGGCCAGGGTGAGGCGATTGTTGCTAATAGGGTGCCTGGAGTGCGCTGTGCGGTCTACTACGGTCCCGCCATAGCAACTGGACCTGTCGATGCAAGCGGTACCGAGGCGCAAGACAACTACGAGATTCTTCGCTTGAGTCGACGTCACAACGACGCCAATATGCTGAGCCTCGGTGCACGCTTTTTGGCCTGGCGAGACATCGAACGAGCGGTCAAAATTTGGCTGGATACACCATTTTCTGGAGATGAACGTCACATCCGTCGTATCAAAAAAATAGACAGCGTATGACCATGATGAGTATTTGTCCGACCGTGACAGCAACAGACATCCACGAATATCGTCAACAAATCGAGCGTCTGGCGCCATTTGCTCAGCGTGTGCATATTGATTTGATGGATGGCATCTTCGCGCCTACAGTATCACCCGCCTTGCCAGAAATCTGGTGGCCAGAAGCTATGCTTGCTGACCTGCACCTGATGTACAAGTCCCCATCTGAGCACACGAGCGAAGTTATTCGTTTAAAGCCACACCTCGCAATCATCCATGCCGAAGCTGAAGGTGACCTCGTGGGAATGGCGCACGATCTGCACGCCCATGGAGTCAATGTTGGCGTAGCGCTATTGGCCGAGACAAGTGTGCATTCTGTGGGCGGAATCCTCGAGGCCGCTGATCAGGTCTTGATATTCTCTGGACATCTTGGGTTCCACGGCGGTGAGGCCGATCTGGGGCTTTTAGATAAAATCCATGACATACGTGTCAGGAATGAACACGCCGAGATAGCCTGGGATGGTGGAATAAATGATCTGAACGCAGCACGTTTGATAAATGCTGGCGTTGCCGTATTGAATGTGGGCGGCTATATACAAAACGCTTCTGACCCACAAGCTGCATATGCTAAACTAAAAGCGTTAG
>CALMSM010000220.1 GCA_937872425.1 uncultured Candidatus Saccharibacteria bacterium | reverse complement strand
CGAGCGTGAATCTTGTCGGCAATCATGTGGTTGAGCTTAATCATGTACATAGAACCAACAGTTGTGCGTTCTTGGAATGCTTCACCAGTACGGCCATCAAATAGCTGCTGCTTACCGTCTTCTGGCAAGCCAGCTTGTTTGAGCAAGTCCTGAATCTTCTCAGGTGAGACACCGTTGAAGGCTGGGCTAGCAACTTCCATGCCGAGTGCACGAGCAGCCATACCAAGGTGAGTTTCAAACAACTGGCCAATGTTCATACGGCTTGGGACACCAAGTGGGTTGACCACGATGTCTACTGGTGTACCGTCTTCGGTGAATGGCATGTCTTCGATAGGAAGAATACGGGCAATAACACCCTTGTTACCGTGACGACCACCCAATTTGTCACCAACGCTAATCTTGCGCATCTGAGCCACGAAGACTTGGATTTGCATGATAACGCCAGCTTTAAGCTCGTGGCCGTTAGCTTTGCTGAATACTTTGACGCCCACGACTTTGCCGTGTTTACCGTTACTCATACGCTGTGAGGTATCACGAACTTCTTTGGCCTTTTCGCCAAAGATTGCGCGCAGCAAGCGTTCTTCGCTGCTGAGCTCTTGTTCACCCTTTGGTGTGATTTTACCGACAAGAATATCGCCAGGATGTACTTCTGCACCAATGCGGACAATGCCGTCTTCATCCAGGTGACGCAGTGCGTCTTCTGAAACATTCGGGATATCACGGGTAACAATCTCAGGGCCTAGTTTGGTTTCACGAACCTCAACCATATAGTCAACGATGTGCACACTGGTTAGTGTGTCATCTTCAACAAGTTTGCGCGAAATGATGATGGCATCTTCGAAGTTGTAGCCGCCCCATGGCATAAATGCTGTGATGAGATCTTTACCAAGTGCGAGCTCGCCCCCTGCGATTGACATACCTTCGACGAGTGGGTCTCCGGCTTTCACTTTGTCGCCAGTCTTCACAACAACACGTTGGTTGATGCTAGTGCCTTCGTTGCTTCGGATAAAGTGCTGTGGTGTGTAGGTCTTTGTCTCTTTGGCGTACTTGACCTTAACTTCGTCGGCGCTTGCTGCGACGACTTCTCCGGCTGCTTCGGCAACGGTCAGCTGACCAGTGTTGCGTGCGGCAGATGCTTCAAGACCAGTACCGACAACTGGTGCTTGTGGCACAACCAGTGGAACTGCTTGGCGCTGCTGGTTACTACCCATCAATGAGCGGTACACATAGTTTTTCTCGATGAATGGGATAAGCCCTGCTGATGAACCGATAATCTGCTTACGACTTGCGTCCATATGCGTGACATCGTCAGCGTCTACTTCTGCAGAGCTGAGGTTTTTACGAGCACTGACACGGGCATTCTTAAATTTGCCGTTAGCGGCAATTTCTTCGCCAGCACTTGCAATGACAGAGCCTTCTTCGTCAGATGCGTCCAAATAGACGATTTCGTCGGTGACTTTGCCTTTAGTGACAACACGGTATGGTGTCTCGATGAAGCCGTAGTCGTTGATACGAGCGTAGCTGGCAAGGTTCAAAACGAGCCCAATGTTGGCACCTTCTGGGGTTTCTACGGCACAAATACGTCCATAGTGAGTTGCGTGCGCATCACGAACCTCAAAACCTGCACGCTCACGGCTCAAGCCACCAGGGCCCATTGAGCTGAGGCGACGTTTGTGAGCAAGCTCGCTGAGTGGGTTAATCTGGTCCATAAACTGTGATAGCTGAGAGCTAGCAAAGAACTCACGAACAGCAGCTACGATTGGGCGTGCGTTGATAAGCTGACCAGGGGTTACAGTCTCGATTTCGCTCATGGACATGCGGTCTTTGGTATTGCGCTCCATGCGTAATAGACCGATACGGAATTGACGCTGTACCAATTCACCAACTAACTTAACGCGACGGTTTGCCAAACTGTCGATATCGTCAGCTGGGTCCTGTGTATTGTTGAGACGGATGAGTTCTGCAATGATTGCAACCAGATCTTCAAGGCGCATAATGCGGTTTTCCGCAGTATTTGGAATATCCAGATTCAGACGCTTATTGATCTTGTAGCGACCAACACGACTAAAGTCGAATCGCTTGTAGTTGTAGAACATGTTTTCAATAAGACTACGAGCGTTGTCGACAGTTGCGAGGTCACCCGGTCGGAGACGACGATACACCTCAATCAATGCTTCATTGTTACCACGTGCAGGATCTTTGTCGAGTGTGGTGTCTAGGTAGCTTTGTTTGCCAGTGTCAACGTGCTTGAATGCTTCACGCATTTGTTGCTCAGTCATGCCCAACGCACGAAGCAGGGTCGTGACAGCAAGTTTGCGCTTGCGATCGATTTTGACGAATAATGCGCCGCTCGCAGCAGTCTCGAACTCGAGCCAAGCTCCACGTCCAGGGATAACCTTTGCGCCATAGGTATTGCTTGCGCCGTGCTGCTCAGAAGTGAAGAACACACCTGCACTACGAATCAACTGGCTTACAACGACGCGCTCGGCGCCATTAATTACGAAGGTTCCACGACTGGTCATCCATGGGTAATCGCCCAAGTAGATTTCTTGCTCTTTGACTTCGCCGGTGACTTTGTTAGTTAGCTCTACTTTTGCTTTGAGTGGAGCTTCGTAGCTCACGTTGTTTTCGCGCGCATCTGCTTCTGAGAGTTTTGGCTCTTCAAAATGATAATCCTTGAACTGAAGACTCAGTTTGGTTCCGGTGTAGTCGTCTATGGGGCTGATTTCGGCAAGTAATTCGCCAAGGCCTTCCTCAACGAACCACTGGAACGAACGGTTCTGGTGATCTACCAGGTTTGGCAAATCAACGACTTCGTTGTCGTCAGTAAAAAACACACGATTGGTGGTAGTTTTTTGGGTTACGGTTTTTGATGTTGTTGATACGGTTGCAGATGCTTTGGCCATAAGCGAGCAATACTCCTCGTTAGGTTTAGTGTAATTTTTACATTTTTGGATTCGCGCGAAGATCTCTTAGCCAACATTTTTTGGTGCATATCTGATCGATAACAGATACACACTACCGGCGTACACTACTTCTTGATATTAAGCTTACCTGCCAAACTGCGTGAAGTCAACCCTCGTCTAGGCTACCGAGGAATGCTTCGATCCCATCAAGCAAAGTGTTTCGTGGCATCGAAAGAATGAGCGTACTCTCAGGTAGGTCGCCTGCCAT
>CALMSM010000219.1 GCA_937872425.1 uncultured Candidatus Saccharibacteria bacterium | reverse complement strand
CACATTATCGATTTTTGCCTTGGTGACGGTGCCGTCCTTTTTACACAATGCGATTTGATCACCGGGCTTGATCCGACCACGAGTAATACGGCCTATGGCGTACTTACCCTTGAAAGTATCGTGCCCCAATGCCGTAACTAGCATCTGGAATGGCTTTTCGAGCTCGACAGTTGGCGCAGGGATCTTGTCGATGACTGCTTGGAAAATTACTTCAAGGTCAGCATCTGCCTCGACGTCCTGGGGCGGTGCTATCCAAGCTTTGCCGGCCCGGCCTATTGCGTAATAGACAGGATAGTGAAGTTGATCTTCGTGGACTGCAAGCTCGAGGAATAAGTCAGCGAGTTCGTCTTCGACTTCTTTGATACGTGAGCCGGGCTTGTCAATCTTGTTGATAATAACAATTGGCTTGAGCTCATTTGCCAGTGCTTTGCCAAGTACAAACTTGGTTTGAGGCATGGGGCCTTCTTGAGCGTCAACAATAAGCAGGCAGCCATCAGCAAGGTTAAGTGTACGCTCGACTTCACCACTAAAGTCAGCATGGCCCGGCGTGTCGATGATGTTTACACGATAATCACCGTGTTGCACGGCCGTAACCTTGGCGGTAATGGTAATGCCTCGTTCTTTTTCTTGGTCACCAGAGTCCATGATAAGGTCTTGGCTCATTTCGGCTTGATTGTCACGGAATGTTTTGGATTGCTTGAGCAGGCCATCCACAAGTGTTGTTTTGCCATGGTCGACGTGCGCGATAATCGCAATGTTGCGGATTTTGGTTGGATCTTGTTGCATGAAATAAATAAAGCGCCTTGCCTCTTACCGTCTTTTCGCGTGGGCAGCGCTCCCTTCTCACTATATTGTAGCACTGTTGTGCTTATTTTTCCAGTCTGTGAATCTGGTCATGGTCAAGCCCGTAGTAGTGGGCAATTTCGTGCCAAAGTGTCTTGCGCACCTGCTCGGTAAATGATTGCATGTCGCCTCCTGTGATTCGCAAGATAGGGTTCTTGAAAAGTGTAATCTTGTCTGGCAAAACCATATTGTATCCACTGCCGCGCTGTGTGAGTGGTACGCCCTCGTACAGCCCAAGCAATAGCTGACCTGGACCAATCTTTTGTTTGTGGAGCTGCTCCGGGCTTGGGTCATCTGCATAGGTGATTAGCACATTTTTGAGACCCATAATACGCTCCTCTGGCATGGTGTCCATGGCAGCACTGATAATCTGGTCGAATTGTTCGTCGCTGATTTGTAGCATCCAACCTAGTATACTGGAGTCATGCAACCATTGGCGGAAAAAATGAGACCAACCACACTTGCCGACATTGTCGGGCAAGAACACTTAGTATCTACTGGTAAAATCATCCACCAAATCATTGCCAGCAAAAAACCAACCAGCCTCATCTTGTGGGGTCCGCCAGGAAGCGGCAAGACAACACTCGCACGTATTATCTCTACGGAAACTGGTGCGGAGTTCGTAGAGCTCAGTGCGGTTACTAGTGGCAAGGCTGATATAAACAAAGTGATTGAACTTGCTAAGCAAAACCAGCGGCTCAGCATGACCACTATATTGTTTGTAGATGAGATTCATCGATTCAGTAAGTCACAGCAGGATGTGTTTTTGCCCCATGTCGAGGATGGCACAATTGTGCTGATTGGCGCCACTACAGAAAACCCAAGTTTTGAGGTCATTACTCCTCTGTTATCCCGCTCCCGTGTATTGGTGCTAGAACCGCTTGACACCGAGACTATTACCACTGTTGTCAAGAGGGCGGCGAAGCAGCTCAAACTCACCGCCAAGAAGCTACCTGCGAAAAGTGTTGGACTGCTCGCAGAATTATCTGGTGGTGATGCACGAGTGGCACTAGGAAACCTAGAACTAGCTATGCAGCTAGCCGGCAACAAGACGATTAGTCCACAGATTGTCGAAACAGCCGCACAGAAGCGCGTACCTGGCTACGACAAGAACGGCGAAGCACATTACAACATCATCAGCGCGTTTATAAAATCGATGCGTGGTGGTGATGTGGCTGCCACGCTGTACTACATGGCACGAATGATTCAGGCCGGAGAAGACCCCAAGTTTATCGCACGACGCATGGTCATTTTTGCTTCAGAGGACATCGGCCTAGCCGGCAATGGAGCCATGAGCTTGGCCGTCGCAACATTTCAGGCAGTCGAGCGCATTGGCCTGCCCGAAGCCGAATACAACCTCTACCACTGTGCAACTGCTTTGGCTAAGAGCGCCAAATCACGTGATATCGCCGACATTATGACATCTGCCAAATCTATGGCCCGTGATTATCCCGACCTGCCTGTGCCTATCCACCTGCGCAACGCCCCCACCAAGCTCATGAAAAACCTAGGCTATGGCAAAGGCACCAAGTGGGAGCCTGGCTTCGTTCACCCAAATGGTTTCCTCCCCCCAGAGCTCCAAAACCTACACCAAAGCTAACACTGGCTGTGCGGCCACTTTTGCAAGGTTGGCCATAAGTGCTGTCTGTTGTTCGTGCCAGAGGTATGTTGGAACGGCTTCAGGATTATTTCGAGGGTAGTAATTGTATGGCAGGCGCTGACCAGCCGACTCGTCGCGCTTGTATTCACTTTTTAAATCGTCGCGCCAGTACTCAGGATGCCCCTGGCTAACAACCGATAGACCACCAGCCCGCTCCCACTGCGCCAACAGCCACTCCGCTTCCCAGCTTTCAGCCACAACGGTCACGCCAGCCGCCTCGAGCTGCTTAGTAGGTACCGCGCCCCATCGAGTTTGCGGGCTCAAGAGTGGTGATGCAATCCCCTCGGTTATAGTCGTAGGTTCAAGGATGTCATGACAGTACACACCAAATACTTTTTCGTCTTGGACATGACGTTCTATGCCTTCGAATAGATGTTCAAGCGCAATATGACCGGCCAAGCACGAGTAGAAAGCCAAGCGGGTACCTGTCTCTGCCCAGTCGATGACCTCACGCAGTTGATTAATATAGGTTATGTCGTCAAACGGCAACGGGAAGCCTTGTCGGTCACGTTCGAGGTTTGTGCCCGTAATGACTATCCCATCTAAGCTGGTGGCAGCCTCGCTAATAGGCTCATACTCAAGCATAGTGAGAAACTCACCCGTGCGAGACCCATTCAGACGCGGATCTTCATCGAATCTAACAGGCACGACAGTTGCATGGTCACCGAAACCATCGCGCCATTGATGCTCCGTTTTGTTAAATGCGGCAGCAGGCATGAGGTTCAGCAAGCCAATGCGCGGACGGTCGGGAACTTCAGGACTCGACATTAGGCCGTGGCCTCCCAAGGGAGGTTATCTTTGCCGAAGTGGCCGTAGGCAGATGTTTGGCTGTAGATTGGGCGGTGCAGGTCTAGCGTTGTGGTAATGCCCTTGACTGATGTGTCGATGAGCTTTTGGGCGAAGCGATCGAGCTGTGATTGCTCCACGGTTGCGGTGCCTTGCGCATCAATTGTTTGCATGAGTGGGTTTGGCTGCCCAATAACATAGGCCAACGCGACTTCACAGTGCGTTGCCAGGCCCGCTGCCACGATGTTTTTGGCGATATAGCGCGCTGCATAGGCGCCAGAACGGTCAACCTTGCTTGGATCCTTACCACTGAAAGCACCGCCACCTACTCGAGCATAGCCACCATATCCATCAACGACAATCTTGCGACCAGTAAGGCCGGCGTCGGACTCTGGTCCTGGTATGTGCCACAAACCGGTGCCGTTGACGGTGATGTTTTCTTCGCTAGGAAGGCTTAATTTGTACGTGTCCAATACTGGCGTGATGATTGATGCAATCACTTGTGTATGTACGTCTTCAGCAGTTGCTGCTTCGTCATGAGCAACGGCTATCACAACTTTTTCTACGGCAACTGGTTTGTCGTTTTCGTACCGCACTGTCACTTGTGCCTTGCCGTCTGGGCGGAGCCACGCCAACTCACCAGATTCGCGAGCTTCGTCAATGCGTCTTGCGAGTGAATGCGCCAGTGTAATCGGCAATGGCATTAGCTCTGGTGTATCGTTACAGGCATAGCCAAACATCATGCCCTGGTCACCGGCGCCATCTGCGTCAACACCTATGGCAATTTCTGGTGACTGTTGGTGGATAAAGTTGCTGAACGTTGATTCCTTGGCAGAGAACCCCCACTCGGGGTTGGTGTAACCTAGCCGCTTAATCGTGTCACGGGCAATCTGCTCATAGTCGAGTTTCGCTGTGGATTTAATTTCCCCAAAGAGACTTATTTGGTTGGCGCCTGCCACTGACTCAATGCCGGCTCTTGTATTTGGATCTTGAGCTAGGGCTGCATCCAAAATGGCGTCGCTGATAGCATCGCAGATTTTGTCTGGGTGACCAGCGCACACGCTCTCGGAGGTGAATAGTGTTACTTTTGACATAAAAATATCCTTTCTGCATGGCTGCGGAAAGGATGTCAAAACATCTGGATATCTTCCCGCATATGCGGACTAGATGTAGCACCTTGTGTATAACCACAGGTTGCTGGCGGATCAGTGAGCTAGTTCTCTCCCCGCACTCTTTATATCTTTAAATTGTTAAGTGATTTCAGCTTAGCACGCGTTAGGGCTCAAAGCCAACGTTTTTTCTTGAAATACCATATCGTAATGGAGGTGACTACCATTACAAAACCTAAGATTTCCCAGAATGCATAGGGGCTCTTTTGAAGCGGCAGCGCTAAGTTCATGCCGTATAAACCTGCGGTGATGGTTGGTATTGTCATGAATATACTGATGCTGGTCAGTTTTTTAAACGTTTTGTTTAGGGTGTTGGCCGCAATTGTTGCGTAGGCTTCACGGGTGTTGGCGATTGTTTTCTGACGAGACAGCACAAGGTTAATCAGCTCAATGGTTCCGAGCGAAAAGTCCTCGACAAGGTCCTTGTCTTCTTCGAATAATGGCAAGTATTTGCGGCGCAACAGGCTACGAAACACTGACTCTTGTGGCTGAAGTGCGGCCAAGAATTCGTTGAGATCTTCTTCTAGGTCGATAAATTCAATGAAGTCCTCATTCTTAAGATCGGTTTTACTCAACTGTGTGCGGATAGCTAGGACCCTGCGGCTGACGTATTTCATGTAGCGCTCATACGACAGATTGATGCTCTCGAGCAGGAGTAGAATTGTCTTGGTACGTTGCGTTGTCATGACCGGGACCTTGCCCTTGAGAATGTCATCGAGAAGGCTGTTGGGCCGTCGAGCAATTGTAACAATATGATCGGCAGTGTAGACAATCAGTAGGGGCTCAGTAGCAATGTCGTGACCATCTGGCGCACAGTATCGCGTGAAGAGGTAGACAATCTGACCGTCTTTTTCGACACGCGGGGCCTCGTATACGTCGGTGGCATCCTCTAGGAGGTCATAGTCTAGGCCATAGGTTTCACTCAGTGATTGTAGCTCTTCTTCAGTCGGCTCAACGACGTGGACCCAGCTGCCTTTTTTGGCTTTGTCCACTTTTGTGAGCTCAGGATTAACTGAGGTACTGTGATAAATTTCAATCATATGACTACTATTGTACGCATGTTTGCAGCACTGAGCTAGGATTTATTTGAACTCGGAGTAACTCATCATGTGTAAAGAAACCCTGAACACGATAAACGCACCATCATGAATTTTAGTCACTGGCGGGTGATGCATCCCGTCGGCATACTCTCGTTTGCGCCCGATTTGGTCAAAAGCTTTTTGTTTTTTCGCCAAGTCTGGTTCAATCTCAGCATATCCGTTTGCCTGTACGGTTTGCCGGTTTTGTTCGTCATAGACCGTCAAAGCAACTTGGTGTGTGGCCAATATATTGTGTGCTTTAGCAGTGCC
>CALMSM010000218.1 GCA_937872425.1 uncultured Candidatus Saccharibacteria bacterium | reverse complement strand
GCAAGCAATCTCTTGAACGGCTCGATCCTCACTCCACAGCTCTACCAGACAACCACATACACGATCAGCGCATACGTCAACGTCACAGAATATACGGATGGTGCCGCGAGTGACAGAGGTATGTACTGCTACGATTCAGCGAATATCAGCACGGCGCAATCGACCACAATTACGGCATTGACCGATGGATGGGTGCGGCATACCGTCACCGTCACGATGACTGCCTCTCCCGGCACATTGATTGTTCGGCTCTACTGTCCGCAGGGCCGTGCGTTTTGGGATGCTGTTCAGGTTGAGGCAGCAGGCGGGGCGAGTGGTTACGCTGATGGATCACTGCCTGGGCATACGTGGAGCGGCACGGCGCACGCCAGCACAAGCGCACGACCGACGACGGCCTATATTACCTATCCGACTAGCGGAAACATCGATACGACCCGTGGCACGATCATGCTGTGGGTCTATCCGTTTTCGGCGTTCGGTGCGCCTACTATTTTTCGTATCAGTGGCTCATCTGCCGGAAACATTCTCCTGCGTGCTAACGGCAGCAACCTGCAGGCATTTTGGGGAACGGGTAGCATAACCGGAACTGGGGCGCTGACTGGCAACGCATGGATGCACGTTGCGCTTGCTTACGATGGCGCTACGCTGCGGATGTACGTAAACGGCGCGTTAGTTGTCAGTGGCGCATCGAGTGGGTTTAGCGGCATTCCGACCAATATGTTCGTTGGCATTGCTGATGGTGTCAACAATCCATTTGGCGGGCTGATTGACGATTTTGTCATCACATCTGACACTAAAACCGCTGGCGAAATCCTGAGCGTGTACGAATCGAACGCCCCTGTGTTTGCGGAGTCGAGTCGTTTCGCATTTCGGGCCACGCCGCAAGGGTTGGTGTGGGCAGACGACGAGGGCCTTTGGATGCGCAACGCAGCCGGTTCGACCGTGCTCGGTGCGTATGGCGGCGCTGCGACAAAAAGCTGGGCCGGGTTGACGCTAGACCCGTCCGC
>CALMSM010000217.1 GCA_937872425.1 uncultured Candidatus Saccharibacteria bacterium | reverse complement strand
TGCGATGCCTTCCCTGTCCTGCGGGTCGCACTTGACCGACTCGCCACGGCTGATGTAATGCTCTGGCCGCATAATGAGCATCGAAACGTCAGACTCCGCTTCGCCGCTGTATTGCATGTCGGATGGCGTCGGCCATTTGTCGGCCCGTGACTCGACTTCCTTCGTCAACTGTGCAAGTTCAATCCACGGAAAGCCGGGCTTGAGCGTGCGCCCGATGCCCTTGACACCCTCCGCCGCCGACTGAATCTCTTCCAACTTGCTACCCTTGCCCGTCACGCCGATTAGGGACAGGTAGTCATGTCCTGCCAGGCGTATCGGCTTCTGAGCGTTGAGCATGGCGCATCGGTAATACATCGACTCGACAGTGATGCGTGATGAGCCGTCAATCATCATCGGCAACGTGTCGAGGATGGCCAGCGCATCGTCTACGCACTGCCATTCTGCCGGCGATGCCTGGTTGAACTGGATGCGGTTCACGTCAACCTGTGCCACCGTGCAGGCGAGGGACAGGATCGCTTTGTCGGTCGTATCGTCGGCGGTGAACATGACAACCTGCCCATCGTCGCCACTATCCCGCAACTGAACGGCACGGTTCAAAAATATCTGCTTCCAGAGTGATGTTTTGCCTTGCGACGGGCGACCGGCAATGGTGATGAGTGACCCGTTGGTCATGCGAAATGAGCGGTCAAGGACGGCGAACCCGGTAGGCGCACCGTAGTTCGTCTTGCCCGCCCGCACGTCGGCAAGTTGAACACGCAGCCGGCCCGTCACCGTGGCAACCGGCTCGACATCCGTTGCGCTATTGTTTGCCATTGACAACTTCGCCAGCAAGTCGGCGGTGATGGTGTCGGCTTTGGCTTCCGGTTCCCGTGCCGCCCTGTCTGCCTCGCTGCAATACTGACGCACCCGGTACAGGTCAGCAGCATTATTCACTTCGCCAACATAGCGGTACAGCACGTCAAGATTCTCCGGTGCAATGCGTGATTGCAACTTGCCAAGCCACTCGAAGTCAAAGCCTTGCTTCCTGAGTCCGGTCTCCAGTGCGCCGGCGCTCAGCGTTTCGGACGGCGACCGCATCAACCGGCACATCTCCGAGTAGGCCATCGCAGCCGGCCCGCCGACAATCAGGCGCACCGTATCAGGTTCTAGCCGCCCGGCAATCAGTGCCACAGCGTCAGAGTTGAACCAGAGATTCCCGACAAGATGATCCATCGCCGTCTGTGCGCGTGTGTGGCTATCGTCGCTCATGCTCAGTACTCGACTTTCGATAGGTCTTGCATTTTTCCGTACGTCCATTCGACAACGGTAGAAACTACAGGCTCCAACTCGCCAACCTTGAATCGTCCTATTTCGGCCATCAGTTGGTTGATGGTTGGTCGCTGCCCGTTCTTGCCTCGCCAGTCATCTTTCCACCATGACCAAAACTGGCGCATGGTTTCAATCGTGTACCCCTCCGCTTCCAACTTGCCGACATTCTGTGCCACCTGCCCACGTTGGTTTTTCGTGAGCAACTTGTAATCCCATCCGATGGTGATGCAAAACGCTTCAAACATTTTTTGATGCTCTGTCGGCTCTTTGCTTTTGCCTGCATCGGTTGGCGTCGGAGAAGATATATCTTTCTCTTTCTTTCTATTATCTTTAATGCGTGTACTTGCAGTCTGGAGAGGGATACCACTTTTGGTATCCACGTCAATACCACACGTGGTATCCACAGGGATACTATTAGTGGTATCCACGTCAATACCACTTGCGGTGGTATCTACGTGGATACTATCGAAGCCTTTGCCTGTTGCTGTCGGCTCATTCCATTGCTCAAAATACTTGTTGAATCCGAACGTTGCCGGCTTGCGTTTGCCGTTCTCTGTGCGGTAAATGATGTTCCTGTCGGCCAGTCTGCGCAGCGTTTCTGGAATGTTTGGGCGGCTGATATTCGTGCCGGCGCTCCAGTCGTTCAGGCTCAGTGCGTGCTCTTTGCGCTGGAATCCATACGTCATGCGCAGCAGGTAGAGAAGGCAACGCAACTCACGCCCGGTAAATTCTGTCACGGCCAGCCGCTCAAGAATGGCGTTATGGATGCGGCTGAAATTGCCGTTCTCTATCTGGATTTCCTTGCCTGCGGTCGTAACCATTTCAACTCACTTCGCCCCAAACGGGTTGCGTTCCGCTATCTGTAAAAACAAGT
>CALMSM010000216.1 GCA_937872425.1 uncultured Candidatus Saccharibacteria bacterium | reverse complement strand
GTGGCGAGAAGATAGTACAAATCAAGACACCAAGTACCTCCGTAACTATATTCGGCACAATCTGCTGAGTAAATTTCCTGCAAGCAAACGAGCCGAGCTCAGAATACTTTTGCAAAATGTACACGGAGTCAACACAGAGTTAGACACAAGCATTGCTGGGCTTCTGCACGTCCAGCCACACAAAGACCAACTGGGAAGACGGTGGTTTGTTGGTCTCCCTCACGATGTTGCGCGTGAGGTTACCCATGCATGGCTGCGCGCCCATGACGTGCAAGATATTAATCGTAAAAGTGTCGAACGATTGATTGTCTTTATGAAAACTGGCAAGCTTCGGCAGCAATTCCCGGTAGACAAACGTTGGCAGCTTATTGTAAAACGTGACGTCTTGGCACTCGAAGCTCTGGAGCGCTAGCAAATGAATCAAACTGCTGTATAATATGTACCCACATGGATAAAAAATCATTCAAACCAAAGATGAAGGGCAACAGGGGGGCTGGTAACGTCCTCAAAAATATCGCATTCGTTTTCCTGCTTGTACTTGTTGGGCTTGCCATATGGGGCGGTTCAGCGCAGACCAAAACACCTGACAGTATGCCGTTTAGCGAGGTTATCCGCCAGGCTAATGAAGGCCAAATTCAAAAGATTGTTATATCCGGTGAAGACATCAAGGTATTCAAGAATAAAGACGACAAAGAGCCCAGTAACGTTTCTCGAAAAGAATCAGGGAGCAGCGTTTATGAACAAGGCTTGACCAACAAAGACGTGCTCGTCACGGTAGACAAAGAAGACACGAGCGGCGATATGTGGGCCAACCTGGGCATCTCACTATTGCCAGTATTTTTAATCGGTATATTGCTATTCGTCATGCTTCGTAGTGCGCAAGGCCAGGGCAACCAAGCGATGAGCTTCGGTAAGTCAAAGGCCCGATTGTATGGAAATGAGAAAGACAAAGTAACCTTCAAGCAGGTTGCCGGTAGCGAAGAAGCCAAGCAGGACTTGGCTGAGATTGTAGAATTTCTGAAGTTCCCCAAGAAATTTGAAGCCGTTGGAGCAAAAATTCCCAAAGGCGTACTACTTGCAGGTCCTCCCGGAACTGGCAAAACACTACTCGCCCGCGCTGTAGCTGGAGAGGCTGGGGTGCCGTTCTTCTCGATTAGCGGTTCAGAATTTGTCGAGATGTTTGTTGGTGTGGGTGCATCACGTGTACGTGATTTGTTTGCCAAAGCTAAAAAGAACGCTCCATGCATTATCTTTGTTGACGAAATTGATGCTGTCGGACGTCGTCGCGGCAGTGGAATGGGTGGTGGTCATGATGAGCGCGAGCAAACACTGAACCAGATTTTGGTAGAGATGGATGGGTTCGAACAAGGTGTTAATGTTATCGTACTTGCTGCAACCAACCGACCTGACGTGCTCGACCCGGCGCTGCTCCGACCAGGACGTTTCGACCGCCGTGTGAGCATTGGCTTACCTGACCGCAAGGATCGTGAAGCAATTCTGAAGGTGCATTTTGCCAAGAAGCCACTAGCTGACGGTGTAGACCTCGACGCGCTTGCTGCTAAAACGGCCGGCTCCTCTGGCGCCGACCTAGAAAACATTGCTAACGAATCAGCCATTGTTGCTGCCCGACATGATCGCAAAACAATCAATGGCGAGGATGTAACCTCAGCATTTGAGAAGGTCGCCATTGGCCCAGAGCGCAAATCAAAAGTCATGAGCGAACAAGAAAAGGAAATGACCGCATTCCACGAGGCTGGGCATGCAGTTGTTGGGCATGTGCTGCCAGATAGCGATATGGTCCACAAAGTCACCATCATCCCACGCGGTGGTACAGGTGGCGTGACCTGGTTTATCCCACCAGAGGACAAATCATATCATTCAGTTGTTGAGTACAAAGATATTCTCGCCCGCATGCTGGGTGGACGCATTGCCGAAGAGGTTATGTATGGCCCAGACCGTGTGACAACAGGCGCCGGTAGTGACTTACAGAAGGCCGCAGAGCTAGCCCGCGACATGGTTATGAATCAGGGAATGGGCAAAAAACTTCGCGACCAGGTATTCCATGTTGACGAAGGAATGATGCTTGACCGCATGGTGCATGAGCGACTGTATAGTGATGAAACGGCACAGACCATTGACCAAGAGGTTGAGGACTTAATCAAAGAAGCTGCCGACCGTGCCCGTATTGTTATCAAAGGCAACTTGTCCCACCTCAAAGCACTCAAAGACGCACTGCTTGAAAAGGAAACAGTTGAGGCAGAACAGGTCATCGAGCTTCTCAAGGGTACCAAGCTTCCAAAAACAGCCGAACTTTACTAGGCAATTTCCCGTAAATTGGCCTGGCCACAGCACCCAAACTCGCCTATACTTTATATCTGATGAATAGGCTGCTCCAGCGCGCAAACAAAAAAATTGGTGTCACAAACGCGGCAGCATTGCTAATTGCTGTTTCTTTGGTGGGCCAAGTGCTTGGTTTTTTGCGTTACAAGATGGTAAACGCCAACTTTTCTGCCTTTGGACCTCAAAGTACGGATGCTTACTTTGCCGCTTTCAAAATTCCTGATTTCTTCTTCTTCACATTTGCTGCCGGTGCGCTGGGCGTCGCATTTATCCCAATCCTCGCGGAGCGGCTCGAACATGGTGACCGAAAAGGGGTCTGGGAGTTGACAGGAAGTCTGATGAACCTCTTGGCCATCATCATGTTTGCAGTGGGGCTTATTATGTTTGTATTTGCCAAACCTCTGGTACACCACATTGTGGCACCCAACCTACCGCCAGAACAGCTTGCTCATGCTGTTACTATCATGCGGCTTATTGCATTTAACCCACTGTTGTTTGCGATATCAGGCGTGCTCACAAGTGCACAACAAACGTTTGGGCGGTTTTTCTTTTTCGCAGTCGGACCAATATTTTATAACATGTCGATTATTGCGAGCGTGCTGATATTCAGAAATAACATCGGGCTCGTTGGGCTTGGCATTGGTGCATTGCTTGGTGCAGTTTTGCAACTGCTTATATCATGCCTTGGCTTGCTGGACGCTAACTTTCACTGGCGACCCAAGATTATGTGGCGCAGCAAAGACTTTCGGCAGATTTTGCGACAACTGCCACCTCGCTCGATCGACCAAGGAGTTGACTCAATCAACAGTATTGTGGAGACGAACATTGCTAGTGGGTTGAGCCTCGGCTCGATTAGCTTCTACGAAAATGCCTATGTGTTGCACACTACACCAACGCTAGTGCTCGGCACAACTATTGCGACGGCGGCATTCCCGCGCTTGAGTGCACGCATGGCCCAGAACAGGCCCGACCTATTCAATAAAGACTTCTTACAAATCTTGCGTGCACTTATCTGGATTACGGCACCTGTTACGGTGGTTTGTTACTTCGCGCGCGGTTATCTGGCACGCATGATTTTTGCCAAAAACGCCAGCGAAATTGCGTTAATATTTGGCTATTTTGCAGTGGCAATATTCTTCCGTACCATCTATGCCGTGATGTCGCGCTGGTTCTATGCGCAGAAAGACACAAAAACCCCTCTGCTCGTATCGCTCTTCACGATTGCCCTCAACATCGTCCTTGCTATTACACTAAGTCGCCCATCGGCCTACGGTGTGGCGGGCTTGGCGATTGCCCAGTCAGTTGTGGCCGCAGCTGAAGTGTTCGTGTTGTCTATTATCATGCTTAAGCGCGACAGGCGACTGTTCAATATGCAATTCTGGGGTGGGCTGGGGCGAATTGTATCGGTAACGGGTTTCACTACCGTTACGACGTTTATTATGATTGGTCTTTTGCCGCTACAGTCTGACGACAAAGGGCTTGTCACGCTTGGCACAAAACTTGGGGTTATCTCGCTCGTCACACTTACCGTGCACATTGCAATATCATCGCTCTTTGGGCTCGAAGAAGCAGCTAGCGTTATTGCGAAGATTAAAAAGACCGTACTCAAACCTATCAGACTCTAGCTTTCTAGTGGCAGCAATTTCGTGTCTAGCCTACAGAGGTGGTACACTGGGAGTCAATGAAACAATCCGAAACACGCAACTTTTGTATTATTGCGCACATAGATCACGGTAAATCCACGCTGGCGGATAGGCTTCTAGAATTGACAGGCACTGTGCAAAAGCGAGATATGAAAGCGCAGCATCTGGACAAGATGGATTTAGAGCGTGAAAAGGGTATTACTATTAAGCTCGCTCCGGTTCGCATGAACTACAAAGGCGTCCAACTCAACTTGATTGATACACCAGGGCACGTTGACTTCAGCTATGAAGTATCGCGGTCACTAGAGGCCTGCGAAGGAGCCATACTGGTTGTAGATGCCAGCCAAGGTATTCAGGCTCAGACGCTTGCCAATGTGTACTTGGCCATCGCCGCAGACCTCAAAATCATCCCAGTACTCAACAAAATAGATTTACCCGCTGCTGATGTACCACGCGTGACGGCGGAAGTTGTCAGTTTGTTGGGGTGCAAACCAGAAGATATCCTACACATTAGCGCCAAAACTGGGCAGGGTGTTGAGGCCGTGCTTGACCGTGTGATTGCCGATGTCCCGGTTGCTACCGGCCAGCCGGAACAGCCACTTCGCGCGCTCATATTTGATAGTTACTATGATGATTATCGCGGGGTAATACTATATGTACGTATTGTTGATGGCGAGCTGACAAAATCGAGCGACCTACATATGATGAGCACTGGCAGTCACGGGCTGGCGCTAGAAGTGGGGCATTTAGCTCCAGCCATGACCGCAGATCAGAAACTTCAAACGGGTGAAATCGGCTACGTTGTGACTAACCTTAAATCAACCCGCGAAGCCAAAGTCGGTGATACAATCACGCTATCCGCCAAACCGGCGGCCGAAGCACTTCCTGGCTACAAAGAAGTCAAACCATTTGTCTATGCGGGCATATTCCCAGAGAGTAACGAGTTTTATGGTGAGCTGAAAGAGGCAATAGAAAAGCTTAGTCTAAGTGACTCAGCGCTTCAGTATGAGCCTGAGAATTCTCCTGTACTTGGCTTTGGTGTGCGCGTTGGATTTTTGGGGCTGCTTCATATGGACATTGTGCGTGAGCGGCTGGAGCGTGAATACAATCTGAGTCTCATCATCACCAACCCCAGCACAGACTACCAAGTGGAACTGGTGAACGGCGAAGATTTAGACATCAAGTCTGCGGCTAGCCTCCCCGAAGCATCGCTTGTCTCAACCATTGCTGAGCCGTGGATTAAGGGCGAGATTGTCGTGCCCAAAGAATTCGTCGGGGCGGTTATTCAGCTGATATCCAGCAAACGGGGCATTCAGAAGTCACTCAGCTATGTCGATGCTCAGTTGGCGTTGGTAAGCTTTGAGGCACCACTAGCGAACCTGCTGACCGATTTTTATGATCAGCTCAAGAGTGTTACAAGTGGGTACGGCAGCTTCAATTACGAGCTCGATGATTATAGAATCGAAGATTTAGTGCGAGTTGATTTTTACGTCGCAGGTGAGATGGTTGGCGCACTTAGCGTTATGGCCCATCGGAGCGAATCCCAGAAGCTTGGCCGTGAAACAGTTGAGAAGCTCAAAGAAGTTATCCCGCGTCAGAACTTCCAGGTTGCATTGCAAGCAGGCATTGGTGGCAAATTTATCGCACGCGAAGACATCTCTGCCTTCCGCAAAGATGTCACCTCAGGATTGTATGGTGGTGATGTTTCCCGCAAGAAAAAGGTCCTAGCAAAGCAGGCCAAAGGCAAAAAGCGTCTGAAGCGCTTCGGCAAGGTAGACATCCCAGCTGAAGCCTTCACCGTCATGCTCAAACGAGACTAGCCCTAACGGTGTTATTCTCGCCACACCCCTTATGCTAAACTTGCTAAGTAAATAACCTGTGTAACAGAGGAATTAACAAACAATGACCAACAAACTCCCCAAGCTTCTAGTCTTGGCCACATTCTCCGTGGCTTTATTCACTATCCTAAACACAAGCTCAGCCTCTGCCGCTAACATCACCGTCAATTCCACGGCTGATACAGCCGTCCAGGACGATGGAGATTGTACTCTTCGAGAAGCTATCAACAACGTCAATTCCGGGTCAGATACGACAGACGGTGGGGCGGGTGGTGACTGTGTCGCTGGTGATGGAAGCAATGACACAATCACATTGCCAGGCGGGACTATTACGTTAGGCTCGAATTTGCCACAAATTGGGAGTAAGTCAGTCGCTATAAATGGCCAAGGCATAGGTCAGACTATTCTGGACGGAGCCGGTCAGTGGTTTCTTATAAGAGCAAATGGGAGTGCCTCGAACAATTTAGCTATTCGTGGGTTAACTACGGAGCGCTTTGCCCCTCCTGCAATCAGTGCAGATGACATGAATCTAGCCATTGAGCAGGTGGAGGTTGATGGCAACGGGGTTGCAGGGGGTGGCTTTATTGGTGGCATTGCAATCAGTTCTTCTACCCAAGAAGTTAGTCTGAGTATTGAGGATACTTACATCCATGATTTCTCAACTAGCAGTGACCAGGTGGGTGCGATTGCGGGCATATTCATGACGAATAAGTCACACGTTAACGTTAATTTAGGGCGAGTAACTATAGCTAGGATCTCAGGCTTAGGTTCTCCGACTGCATCTGCTGCTGGGGTTATTGGGCTCACTGGGTTATTCGATGGCGAGGGTACTCCAGCCGATTACGAGCTGGACTTCAGTAACCTTACTGTTTCCGATATCCAATCAGATGTTGGGGCTTACGGCCTAGCGATGTCTGGCATATCAGCCGGTGGCCAGGCCCATATTACGGGCAGTATTGTCAACTCTACCATCAGTGGTATCCATGCTGGACCTAGTGCGCTTGCAGCTGGCGGCCTTGCTTTTGTTGTTGGGTCTTTTTTGGCTGATGATAACTACATAGTGGATATACATACCAATAACTTGCTTCTGGCCTCCGAAGGAGTGAATAATTGTGATTTTGAAGTCAGATCGGCCGACTACGGAGGAGCTGGCCCAGGGAGTATCACTATTACAAGCGATGGAGGCAACCTATCCGATGACAGTAGCTGTACTAGTTACTTCACCCAACCTACAGACCAAAACAACGTAGCAGCGTTAGCTGCTTCGTTGCTTCCCCTAGCCGACAACGGAGGCTATGTTCC
>CALMSM010000215.1 GCA_937872425.1 uncultured Candidatus Saccharibacteria bacterium | reverse complement strand
TGGGAGAGCGCGAAAGTGCGTCAAGCATGACGTCTTTGGTGGGGATGGCTGTCGCGTTGGACGTGTTCGGATTTACGCCCGGAAAGGCGTTGTCACGGGCAGCTTCGCGGTCAGTGAACGACCCAATTCTGCGCCAGTATTCTTTGTCAGCGGTGGCATCGGCGCCATCGAGGTCGAGGTGACCCGGCTTGCCGTACTCGCGACTCCAAGGGATTGCTGGTTCTTGGGTGTGGGCGTCGGTTGCGTTCTCGCGCGCAATACCTTCGTAGCCATAGTGCTCGTCACAGTTCGGGCACAAGGTTGCAGAAGGGTCTTCCATGTCAAAGTCTTCACCGCAACTCCGACACGAGTTCCAGCCGGACTGCAGTGTCTCTGGATGGACACTGGGACTTTCGGCTACGTTGTCGCGCCGAGGGTGATGGGGGCCTGCGGGAGCTTCCGTTACGGTGACCTGGTCGCCTGCTGGATGCGTTCCAGCGTAGGCGTCTTGAGCTACAGGGTGATTCAAGAACCCCTGGGCACTCTGGGCATTCTCAGCGTCATCCTTCGGCCAGGTCTTGGCCAGTTCCGCCTTCTTCATCTTCATGATGGGCGAACGGGTCCATGCCTCACGGTCAGGTGCTGCGATGCCGAGGGTGGGGTTGGGAGCAGGTTCGCTTCCCATTCGCTGCCAATATTTTTTGTCGTTTACTCTGTCGCCTGAGGTAAACGTTTGGTTGTACATGCGACCTGGTTCTCTAGGTCCAAATGAAGTCTCCGGAACTGCTCCAGTCGGATTGTCATAGCGGGACTGAGCAGCCTCTGCAATGCGGTTTACGGTCGCCGCGCCCTCGGGTGTGTCCAAAGTAACACGGGTCATGTATGGGTCGTATGCCTCTCCGTGTCTCTTGTTTGGCAGTCCCTTTTCGGGTGTAGCGAGCGGAATCGAGTTGAGGCGTGTGCCGAGGCCTTGCTTGGTAGCAAAACCCTTGGTCGGCTTGAAACCTTGGTCTTGAAGGGCGTCGGCCGTGACGAGTGAGTTTTCGTGCGGAGGACGAGCCTTCGTCATCGGCGCGGGCGCAGAAGGGGCTACCTGGACTGGACCGTGGTGCTGGGGGTCCGATTCCCAGTCGAAGTTGATTCTGAAATACCCGTGGTTGGGCAGGTGTGTGTAGTAATTCGGCGGCGCTTCGTGGAACCAATCGATGGGCTCAGAGCCAGGCTTCGTCAGACGCGACTTGCCTTCGTGCTCGCCGTTGGTGTAGAGCAATTCATGCTTGCCCTTGTCGGAAAACACCACGGACTCTTGGCCGAAGTGCTTGCCGAGTCCAGCCATGAGTTCGCGGGTAGGCGAGTGAATAATGACCGAGCGTTCGGGGTCGTCGTAGCGACCGTGGGTCTCTTCGAATCCAATCCCTTGATTTCTCAGGTGATTGACCAGATTCTCGTGGGTTGGCTTTTGGGTAGCAGGAAACCTGGGGCTTTCGCCGCTCATGAGACCAAACCGGCCGCCGGAAAACAGGGGGTGGTTGCGCAGGTGACCTGGAATTGCCATGACTTAGAGATTACCGGTTCACTTACGCCTGGCGGGGTTAATCGTGTCCAGGTCGCCGACCCACAAAGCTTCGTCGGGGTCGACCCCCGCATCGGCCACCTTGACGCTTGCGTTCTCGCCACTGACACGGATGGGATCCATGATGACAGCATCGATCGGCGAAGCGACGGCCTTGGGCCAGTACTGGCGGACATGGCCGTTGAGTTCGATATACCGACTGAAAGCGAGTTCTGACTCGAACTGAGTGTCGCGTGTGAAGTCGCTTGAGCCGTGCGTAGTGCGCTCGAAACCACGAGCCTCAAGAAGGGCTTCTTTGTAGCGCATCAAAATGAATACCACGATGCTGTGGAGCCAAACGAGCGGAGCCGGTTCACCGCCGACATGGACACCGATTCGGTAGGACTCCCTGAAGCTGGACGATTCGATTGAGGTGACCAACCCGCTGCGGCCCGACTTCAGGACCGAGTCACGGAAGTCGGCCACGGTACCGGGTTGGATTTTCAGGACGAGAGAGTCCACCACTTCGAGGATTTCGTGGGGACGGCCAACCTTGTCGATGATGTACATCCCCGGAGCGACATAAATATCGTCGGGCAAAGTCGGGATTGCCATCATACCGGTCGACTGGTTGTAGCTCGTCGGAGAGAACGGGGTAGTCAGAGCGGGCCATGGCTGGCCGGACTGCTCAAAGGCCTCCGAATGTACGTCACCGATGGTTGCCTCGTTAGTTACCTCGCTTGAGCTAACCAGCGAAATGGTGATACAAGGAAGGGTCAGTTCATTGAGTACGGGTACGATTTTGACGGGGATATTGGTCCGAAGGAACCACTGCTTGGCTTGCTGGACCGACTTTTCGCCGTACTCTTTCCAGGTCAACGTATCTTGCGGAAGGCTGGCGAAGACGTAGTCCAAGAGCCAGGGGTTGGCGCGTAGGTCAGCAATCGCGGTCACGAGGGCCGAACGGATGATGATGTCGGACTGGTGAATACCGACGATTCTGGTCAATGTATCAGGCAAGGGAAGCTCCAGGGTTTGCGCCATGATGTCTTGCTGCTGTGGATAAGGCAAAAAGTCTCCAGCACCACCCGAGATGGTGAAGATTCCGAAGTGCCGAGCGCCAAAATGAGCCATGGGTTAAGTGAGGTCTGTAGTGACATTGGTACGGTTGCCGCCGGAGTCAACCGTCGAGATGATACGGTCCTTCGTGTTCGCGATATCGCGAAACCGCTCAGTACCTGAACCGGCCCCGCTGACTCGCCCACCGAGGACCGAGTTCATAAGGCGGATGGACTCTTGGGCGGTGATAGAGCCATCAACAACCGCAGCCCAAACCGCAATAGCGATGTCGTTGGCGGACGCACCACCGCCGCCACCGGTAGCGACAGTAATGGCCTGGACCGGCTGCTGGTAATTGATACGGACAATGAACGACCCTAGAGTGTTGACGAAGGGGTCGCCGCCGCCTTCGACGAGCAAGACGCCGGTCGTGATGGCAAGGGTATGAGTGGCTTCGCGAGGTCTAAGGCGCCATCCGTTGGTCAAGAAGGCGTAAAGGGGG
>CALMSM010000214.1 GCA_937872425.1 uncultured Candidatus Saccharibacteria bacterium | reverse complement strand
TTGAACTCGCCATCCCATTGGTCGGGATCAAAGCCAGGGATACTGTATGCTGTTGTCTGGGCAACTGTAAGCGCATCTGCCTTCTTGGTATGAACAGCCGGAAGAGCGGCTATAGCAAAAAGTAAAATCGCCAATGCGAGCCATAATAGTCGATCTTGAACGTAATTTTGTATCCGCCTCACAATATTTGTATCCGCCCTCACGCACATTACTGCTTATACTTATAGCATGGATTACTCCTTGGTCAAACTGAGAGTTCACTTACTCTGCCGCGTCATCCAGTTCCACTCCTAGCTGCTAGGGGAATCTAACAGATTGGCCTTCCCTGTTATTGTGTTCCATCGTATGATCTCAGAACAGATAAGGTTCCAATTCGAGTGTACATACGCTACCAAGAAAGACTTTTCTGAATCAGGAAGGTCTTTTTTTGTTGTTAGGCGTATATGTTCGTGTGCTTGAGAGCCATACAATCGACACATGCCTAAGATGCTGGATAACAAACCTCTGGGTGTGGGGTAGTTTTGGTATAGTGATTGCATGAGCAGTAACCCAACGTTTCAGTACTCCTGGGCAGATATAGAAAAACAGCTGGGCTCGTTGTCGGCAGTGTCCGGTGGCTTTAGCCTGGCAAAACGAGGGCTAGTGAAGATGCCTGACGGGGAAACGATTTTTGTGAAGATTGGTGCGGAGGAGAACTCCAAACGATGGGCGAAGAAAGAGTTAGCTGTATACCGTTACTTAGCTAGCAAATCATACCCATTTATCCCTAAAGTTCTGAGCGAAAATGCTAACAAGACGGGTTTTGCGCTTGAAGCATTATTGGCTGAGGATGGGTGGGACTGGTCGGATAACTGGACGGTCGATCGGCTTGAGGCTACCTTGGCAGCAATGGATACCCTTGCCGGACTTAACCCCGAGAACGAAGCTTGGGGAGACTCCACCGAGCAGGCACTGGATGCTGCTCGCAATGGCTGGCAGACACTTCTTGATTCGGTAGCCCTGCAGCAAACCCTACAGACTAAGCTTAAAGAGGCTGGCCATACCGAGCTTGCCCATTCACTCGACCTTCCAAGCGAGGCTGAGCGAAGCTCGCGCTTTGAGTTCAGAACTGACACGTTGGTGCACTATGACGTACGTGCCGACAACTGCGCCTGGAATCCGAACAGCAAAGAAGTAATGCTCGTCGATTGGAACTGGGCACAACTGGGCGACAAGCGAATGGACATGGCGGCAATGCTAGTGAATGCACAGCGCGGAGGCTTAGACGTGCCGGTGGCATACGCCGACAGGCTTGATGCTGATGCTCTCCAGTGGCTAGCTGGTTTCTGGTTTCGTGGCGCTGCCACGCCAATCTGGGAAGGTGGGGATGAAACTCTTCGCAATCTACAGTTGGAGTCTGGAGTTCGGTCGTTGCGCTTGATGTCAAAGATTGAAGAATCATAGTACGAGCGTGTGCACACTATGTCTGCTATGATGACTACATGACGAGTGCTGTCTCGATTAATAACGTATCTAAAGTTTTTGGCGCAAAGCATGCGCTAGATAATGTATCTTTGGATATTCCTTCTGGCCATCTTTTTGGGTTCTTGGGCCCGAATGGGGCCGGTAAAACAACACTAATACGCTGTTTGATGGATTTTGCGCGACCAAGCAGTGGAACAATCTCTGTTCTTGGACAAGACGCCCAGCAAGATAGCGCACGTCTCAAAAGCCAAATCGGCTACCTTTCTTCTGATTCTCAACTACACACTGGCTGGACTGGCAGAACTCATATCGATTTTGTTGCCAGCACCAAAGGTGGGGCTCGGGCAACCGAACTATCAAACAAATTTGATTTAGATTTAGACGTTAAGGTTGGCCATTTGTCATCAGGCAACAAACAAAAGCTATCAATCATTTTGGCGTTTATGGGGAACCCTAAACTCTTGATTATGGACGAGCCTACTCGTGGCCTTGACCCTCTACTCCAAAATGAGTTGTATGACCTCCTGAGAAGATTTACAGCCGACGGCAATAGTGTCTTTTTGTCGTCACACAATCTCACAGAAGTCCAACAGCTATGCGATAGTATTGCGGTCATCAAGGCTGGCAAGATAGTCGCATCTGATACCATGCAAGATATTCTGCAAAAAAATACTCATATCATACGTGCTGTTTCAACAAACAATATTGATAAGACTACATTCAAAAGGTTGGGCATTGAGATTCTAAATAGTAACCCCAAATCACTGATTGCAAAGACGCAAGGTGAGCTTGATTTTGTAGTTAAGACTCTTTCGAAATACCCATTGACCGATCTTGAAGTATCACACGTCAGTCTGGAGGATATATTCATGGAGTACTACGAGAAATGAAGTCAATCATACTACGTGAGCTCCGTGATAGAAAATGGTCATTGTTGGCATACTGTCTTGGGTCCGTGCTAATGATTTGGTTATACGTTGCTACGTTTCGCTCTTCTCAAAACAGTGCACAACAGTTGCAAGAACTCGTAAAAACCTATCCAAAGGGCTTACTTGACGCCATCGGGCTGAGCAATCTCAACCTCGACACAATAGAGATATACCTTAACGCCAAGCACTTCAGCATACTATGGCCAATCCTAGCTATCATCCTTGCCCTGTCGAGAGCTGGCGGGCACATTGCCGGAGAAATCCAATCAGGCACCATGGGTATTCTATTATCCCTCCCTATTGAAAGAGGGAAAATACTCCTCGCAAAATACCTCGCAGGGCTGGTGACTATCGCTGTCTTCTGCGCAGTTTCGGTCTATAGCGTCATCCCCCTTGCTGCTGCATACAGTATACCCTCACATTTTGGCACACTAACCAATACCTGGGTACTCACCAGTCTATTCATGTGGGCAATCTACAGTTTTGGATTGATGCTATCAACTATATTTAGTGAGAAAAGTAAGGTTTACGCTGTGTCCGGGGCGATTATTGTTGCTAGCTATGCCCTGTACATCATTGCTTTAATTAGCTCGGGCGCAGCCTACCTACGCTACGCATCGCCGTTCTACTACTTCGATACCCAGTAGGTTCTCGGCGGCAGCCCTCTCCCACTCACTTCAATAGCGTTCTTTACCGCAGTCATTATTGTCACATCTTCCGTCGCACTCGCCTATTTTAACAAGCGTGATATGTACGTGTAGACAGGCATTGTCTAAAGTTGAGTTTATTAATATTGATACGGAGCAACTAGTATGAACACAAAACCACACCAGCAGTTATTAAGCCTTGAAGGCAGGGCGGCCATCGTAACTGGTGGGGCTAAGGGTATTGGCCAGGGAATTGTCTACCGCTTAGCCGAAGCTGGAGCGTCTGTGCTTGTGGCAGATTTAGACGAAGCGGTCGCTGAAGCAACTGCACAAGAGTTAACTGCCAAAGGCTGGAAAGCCAAGAGCTTTAAAGTGGACGTATCCGACGAAGCTCAAGTCCAGGCTATGATTACTGCCTGCAAGGACGAATTCGGTTCAGTAGATATTCTTGTTAATAACGCAGGTATCTACCCTCCGGTGCCCGTAGCGCAAATGTCCGAGGAAGACTTTGAACGAGTGATGCATGTGAACCTGCGGAGCGTATTTCTAACCACAAAACATGTTGCTGAAGTGATGAAGCCACAGGGCGGCGGCAAGATAATTAACATCACGTCTATAGATGCCCTTCATCCCTCTATGGTTGGCCTGGCTCACTATGATGCTTCAAAACATGGCGCGTGGGGTTTCACCAAAAACTCCGCACTTGAGCTCGCTGAGCATAAGATTTGGGTAAATGCTATCGCTCCTGGAGGTATCGCTACACCTGGTGTCGTTGCAATGAGCAGCGGAGCATCTGCAGAACAAATGGCAGCAAGTACAAAAGCATTCATAGCGGCCATACCGATGCACAGAATGGGTGAATCTGATGAAATCGGTATGGTGGCGCTATTTTTGGCTTCTGATATGGCAAGCTACATCACCGGCACGCAAATTGTTGTAGATGGGGGGGCGCTTCTCTCTTAGAAGCGCTTAGTTGTTCGGTGCTCTGTAATGTGACCAAGCTGCAGGGAAACCTGGCTCGAATTCTTCCGGTGCGTCACTGACCCACACATCTATCTCGGCATCCGGAAGCCATAATGTGGCTGCAACCTCTTCATTTGGCGTAATAATACCGTGTTGTATCTCATCGTATTTGGCAGTGAACAGTTTCGTCCATTCGTCCGGGAGTTCAGATGAATGCTTCAAAAACAGATAGTGGGCAGCTTCGGCTAGCTCTTCTTCTGTGAGACCCACGAGGCCAAGCTCATCAGCTGTTTCATCAATCGTAGTGGAAGCATAGTCTCGGCCTACATCCACATACCCGTCTGAGCTGGTATCCCAGGTGCCTGGGTGGTTTACAGTCATGCTCCGCTGCTGGAGCAGGATATAGTTGTCCTCTTCGCGGAGTATTAGCCTGGAGGCGCGGACAATAAACCCTTGTGCACGAGCGTCACGCATCTGGCCTTGGCCAATCTGCACGTCAAACTCATCTACATACGGAACATCTGGGTATCTTGTCTCTACCATTGCACAAAGTATACCATTGTTATGAAACTGCTAAACAGTAGTTACAGCAGGCTGAAGGGATTGTACTTGCTCAGTCAGAGCGGCGACGCAGGATGATGATTGCCGGCGCAAGCGCTAACAAGCCAGCGAGCGCTGCATAGAGGCCGATTGATGCACCCGATTTCGCAAGCGTGGTCGTCGCAGACCCGCCACTAGTTGGCGTGTAGTTGGCATATGCTACATTTCCATTGCCCCCAATTGTGCCAGCAGCAAACAAGTCAATGATATCAAGTGGTGTTTCCCCGCCATTTGAAAGTGCAGACAAGGCAATGAAATCTGGGTCCTGTAAATTGAACACGAGGGTATAGTTTGCAAAACCCTCAACAGGGATACTGTCGATAGTGAACTGCAGGTGAAATGTTGTTGATTCACCAGGCATAAGTGGCTGGCTTCTGCCGGGTGCGCAGACTAACACCTGGTAGCTTTGATGATTTACCGCTGCATAACCAAGAAACTCTTGCGCATCTTGATCGGGGATTTGCTGGCAGCCCAACAATGCGTCACCAGAGGCATCAGCAAAAGTAAGCCCTGGCGGGAATATGTCATACACACCAAAGCCGTTATCGTTTAACGTCAAAGGTACAGCAGTTTGCCCATTATTCGTGACTGTCACGTCATAGTTTGCACTACCACCGACACGAATATCGTTGGGGTTTGTCAGTGTTTTGGTGATATCAAGATCAAGCACACCTTCGCTGACGGCTGCGGGCGCACTAAACTCACTGGTTGAGCCAAAACCTTGGTTGCTGAAGCTCCCATCCTGTTGGGTCACCGTAGCCGTGATGTACTTACCTGTTGGGTCGAATGAGTTATAAGGCTGAAAGCTATTCACTTGGTCAGACCCAGCACTCACGCTATCTTGAATGCTCACTAGCGTCTTGCCCTCTCCCGGTGTATTGGTATCGTTGGCATAGAACTCCACACGATAGGTGTCTGATGGAGAGCCAGCTACATCAAGGTCATAGTGTACAAATAGTGTAGATTGGGCCGCATCATAAACCGCACTATGGATGACTGGTGTATTCAAATAGTCGTTGGCTCCAGTGTCTACATCTCCAGCGTCGTTAGGATTAGCACCAAAATCAGAATCTGGCTGAAAGTCACCGTTGGCATCAAGCGCGAGATCGATGCCAAGAATGCCATTACTTTGCGCGTTACCATAAATACTATTGCCGATGAACCCATTTCCGGCAGGGTAACCATTGGCCAGGCTGCCATAAGCCAAGATGCCCGAAGCACCCCCTGCAATGATGTTACCGTCTTGGGAACCCGTTCCTCCGACCAGATTGTCATGAGCGACACCATTCAGTAGAACTAGCGGTGTTTGTGTCGTAGAAAGACTCGTAATAGCACCTGCGGCGTTTGGACCAATAAAGTTCCCTTGGATTGTTGCGCCACTCACAAGAAGGTCCATGCCAACGCTATTGCCAGAAATGAGGTTTCTGTCTGCTGCTGAAGATGACCCGATTGCTGCACCGCTTCCCGCCACCATAAGAATCCCAATATAGTTTGGCCTCGCAGTCATGCCCGTTGGGTCTGTGCCAATATAGTTTCCGAAAATTTGAGTGTTAGAGCCGCTAACAGATATAAACGGCTGGTTTGGCGTCGCTACACCGCCCATTATCATGCCCGTAAGCCGTACCTGGTCAGCACCAACTCCAATAGCAGCTGAACTGAGTAGCGTGCCATCAATCTCTATGAGCAATACACCATTCAGAGGAGCAGGATAGGCTGCCGTATTGTATGCTGCACCAATCTGGCTATATCCATCAATAACTACCGGCTCAACAATATTTGCATAGGGGCTAGCTGGGCTGAACGTATATCCATCCTGTCCGCCGTTAGTGAAGTCAGCCGGGCCAGTAAGGGCGAAGGTGATGGTGTCTTGTTCGCTTGGGTTGGCGTTTGCGTTTGCTTCTTCTATGGCTGCGCGGAGGGTACAGTTGCCCGCACCATCATCACATGTGTTATCACCAGGAGTATTGTCAACGGTATCAAGAGTTGAATCCACGGTGAAGGTTGAGGCAGCGTGGGCTGCTTGGGGGTGGATGAGCCCAATGACCCCAGATAGAACCAGCATGGTTCCCATTGATAATGCCAAGATTCGTTTGCTGCCTACCCTCATATTTTGTTTGTTTCCTTCTCTTATTTCACACAACTACTTAACGAGTTTAGCATAAGGAGTTAACTGGGGGAAGACTGATTTGTTGGGGTTTTTCCTACAGATTCTTAGACAGCCCTTCCCCTGGCATACGTTCAGCCTCTCGTGCTGTCACGAGACCACAGGGACTAGTGAATTAGGGTAATCTCTCCCGAGAGCGTATACTGATATACAGATATTGTGGGGTGAGACACCTATAACCTAACCGAAAGATTCGTGAGATGTCCAAAGACAAAGGCCGCAAGGAAGTGAAAAAGCCAAAAAAGGCCAAGGTATAGCTCTATGGCAAACGTCAAAAAACGTGTCAATTTCTTTGCATCGGACGAAGGCGCGACGATTCGCAAAGACCTGCACTCAATGGTAGAGAGCACCCTATTCAATACGCGGTCGAGCTATATTGCCAGCGACATGGTTTACAGCGATCATCAGATTCCATTTGTAGACAAACACATGGACTACCTCAACACACACCCCAAGGTAAACCCAGATCACTACATTTCCAACCTGCGTCTCATAACTCGTATCCGTTAGTTGATTTGACCCTTGGACAAGATGTTGTCATGCACCATCCGATAAGTCTGACTAGTTTTTGTTTAGTTTAGCTTCGAGCTTTGCAATCTGCTGGTCTTTGGCCAAGTCGGCAGTTATGTCTCGAGCAATAAATACCACGTGCGTTACTTCGCCCAGACTTGTAAGCACGGGGATGGCCTTAACGCGTAGTTCTATGGTACCGTTTGGAACAATGGCTTTTGTGGTGTCTTGTTGTACTTCTTTTGCGCCAAGCATTTCATATGTTCGCTCTAGAAACGCCTTGTTTGACGGCTGGCTTGAAAGAACCTCACCTATCTTGGAGAGATTATCGTCTTTGGTGTAACCTGTTATTTCGTAAAAGCCCCTATTTACCATGACAGGTTCGACAACACCATCACGTAGCTCGCAAAGCACAATAGCATCATCCAGGTTCTCGAATACTTTTGACAAGTAGTTCAGGAATATGAGTTCTTGAGTTGACATGTCTCTAGTATACCGTAAGAATATGTCCTGTACCCATGATTGATCTTGACAAATACCAGACAAGCAAGAAAATACCGACACAAGCCCGGAGCAAAGAAACGGTTCGGCAGATACTGCTCGCCGCCGCACGATTATTTGCCGATAAGGGTGTCGCATCGGTTACAACCAATGATATCGCTGACTCCGCCGGAGTGCCCATAGGTTCTGTATATAGCTATTTCGATGACAAAAATGCCATCATTGCCTCGTTGTTTGAGCTGTATAAATCAGACCTCATACACACGATGGATGATCTCTCTACCAACCCGCTCCTCCCACGTATGAATCGATTCGAAGTTGCAACAATCATTATCAATACCTGGAGTTACTACCTCCAGCAGAACCACCCGCTCAGCTATGTACTTTTTGCTCGTAGTGAACCAGCGCTTCAGGACATGGTGCTGGAACAGCTTGGCCGTCTTCAGGTTAGTTTTTGCAAGTTACTCCATACCAAAAGCCCCAACCGTGTTCACGACAATGGCCCTGGGAGCCCCTGCCATCTGATACTTCAGCAAGGCATGTCAATCGCCGAGACATCTGAACTTTTATACAGAGACAACCCGATTGCACGCCAAAAATTTATCGACATGAGCATCCCGCCATATTGCAAATTTGTTGAAGCAATCAAATAATCTGAGTAATTACTCTTATTTTCTTGACAGTGGCCCGCTGTCACGCTACCATAGGCTTAGTTAATGCTAATCCGTAATTTGGAGGCCGTCATGGTTGCTACCAGTCTGTTTGCTTATGCTCTGACTCAACACAAAAACCTCCGATTGCACAGGATAGATTCTACCTACATTCACTCGCTACACTCTCACTACGGCACTAATTGTGACGGCCCTTTAGTGCCCGAGAGTGTAGCACATTATTGTGTCGGCACCTAGGTACTAATCACTGCTAAGCCTCCTGATTAGTAGTTGTGCGATATTGGTTTTGCATCTCCATCTTACACTCCTGAGGTACCTGGTGCCGACACATATTTTACGAATTATACCCGCTTATCCGTGAAGCGTGTGGCCAAATATAAAGTCCCGCCATGCACGCAAATTTCTGATTGCACGTGATCCGCCTTCTGCCGATTCACTCTTATTTTTATCGACCAGTTCTGCATCTTGTGGCACCTCGGCCGCATATTTGAGCGCTATATCCTTTGGCACCAGCACTACTATCTCGCCAGGGGCTGCTTTGCCAAACTGTTTTCGTGCGGCCAGCTCCAGGAACGTGTCTGTTTCATAGTACTGATTTTGGAGTTTTTGATTCTGATTTTGGAGTTCAATGATTTGGTTCTGCTGCGTCAGCCCAGCTATTTTTTTCTGTAGATCATAGTTTGTCTCAATAACCCGGACTCCACTCCAGCTCGCCAGTACCACTACAATACCGAATACTACCAGCCCCCATAGTCGTGTATCACGCCATTGGTCAACGAGGTTGTTTTCGAGTATGTGTTTGATTTTATTCTGTAGCTGCATAGTCCAGTGCCTATTCTACCACTTAGCCTATCCTACGTCAGCGCTGTGCGGAGTAGGCCTTCGCCCGTCGAGACCCCACGCCAACAATCACACCCACAACCCCAACACTAGTCAGGAGGCTTAGGGTGATTGATTCCCCACTATTCACAAGTGTAGCCACTGGTGCAGCTGGTTTGGTGTAGGGAGACTCATAGGCTCCTGAGTCATAGGCTG
>CALMSM010000213.1 GCA_937872425.1 uncultured Candidatus Saccharibacteria bacterium | reverse complement strand
CGTTCGGACCAGCTGGCCCAAAACCAGGACCGCCATGACCACCACCTGGTGATCGAGGTCCACCTGGTCCTCCCGGTGGTGGGCTGCCCCCCGTGGGCGGAGACCCAGCTGGAGGGACAGGCGGAGCCGGTGGAGCATTATTTGGGCTAGGGCCTGGCGGGTTCACAGGAGGTATCGGTGGCACAGGAGGGTCAATAGGGTCTACTTGGGCGGGGTCATCTTGACCTTCTTCGGATGATTGTATAGGGTCTATGGACTCAGGAGGGTCTATTTCGGTGGGTTCTTGTGGCTCTTCGTTTATAACCTCGGGTGGTAACTCTGGGTCATCCTGTTCAATATCATTCGGCTCAAGGCCTAGAATCTCTGCTGTATCATTCATTGCTCCGTCCAGCATGTCAGGTGTGGGTTCTTCGCCATTATCAATACGTTCACGGACAGCTTCGTTAAATGTAGCGCCCGCTATCGCAGCAGCCTCTTGAGGAGTATTTGGCTCCACGCCCACAAGCTCCGAGTTGGCGGCCGAGAGGTTCTGAGCGGTCTGGTTCTCAACCACCAAGGCCTGCTCATCTTGCGCCAACGACTCGAGCGGCGGGTTCTTTTCGGCCTTTTGCTCAAAAAGGTCATAGAGTGAAGGTTCTTTTTCTTGTTTCGCTTTAGGCTGTTCAAATAGCGTCGGACGTTCCTGTTTTGTTTCCTTGGCAACAGGCTTAGCCTCTGCTTTGGATTCTTTCTTTTCAACGATCGGGCTATCTGACGTGCTGCCAAGCTCCGGGGTTTTAGTCTCTAGTGTTTCCATCTACCACCATTGTAGCGATTTGCATATATATTGACAACAGTGGTATAATTGTCGTCAAGATTACAAACTAAAGGAAAGGGATGGTCAAAAATGTTTATTCAGCTCACTGCACAAGTCTCTCCAGCCATCCCTGCGGCTGCTTAGCCCCTTGTTATACGCTCGAAAATTCTAACAAAAACTTTTACAAATAAATACATCAAATAGCCGACATAACCTAAACGCCGGGCAGGAGGCCCGAGCCTATGAAACAACAATCAAACGCATCCCGAACAATTCAAATCTATTGGCAGCATGCCAAAGTATATAAGAAGCAGATTCTGACTATCTATCCGTTTATGGTGCTGGCGCAAATCGTCGAAGATTTCCTACAGCCACTCATTATTAGCTTTGTCCTGACACGCTTGGCAAGTGGTGATATAGAAGGGCTGCGTCATAGCAACCTTCCACTTATCCTTGCTGCCGTGGCGCTCAGTGAAATCTCTGGGCACTTAATATGGAACAAAATCGTCGTGCCTACATTTTGGCGGACGCAAGATTCAATAATGCGCGATCTCACGATGACCGCATTCGACCACCTGCAGACAATGAGCGCACGATTCTTTGCCGACAGGTTCGCAGGCTCGCTTGTGAACCAAGTCAACAAGTTTGTCGGTTCATTTGAGCGATTGACTGATGCGCTCACATGGAACGTGTTCAAACTCCTTGTATCGCTCGTTGCAACGACGTTAATACTTGCACCTAAAGCACCGCTGGTGTCACTAACTATTATCGTAATCAGTGCAATCTACACGCCGCTCGTCTGGAGATATCGTCAGAAACAGTTACCATTTAACACGGCGTGGGCTGCCGCTGAGACAACAAGAACCGGTCAACTTGCAGATACTGTATCCAATATCGTGGCCGTCAAATCGTTCTCCGGCGAGGACCTCGAACGCATACGCATGAAGCACCGTGTTGATGATGTACACATGCATTCTATGAGAACACTCGAGATGAGCATGAAGCAAGAGCTTGTGACTGGGCTCGTTCAAAGAAGCATCAACGTAACGGTCGCAATCGTGTCCATCTTGCTCGCGCTCGAAGGCAAGGTTGATGTGGGAGTTATCTACCTTTCCCTTACCTTTACGATGGCTATCATGCGCCGCCTATGGGATCTCAACAACACGTTTCGAACGCTCACAAGAGTGTTTGGCGACTCCCATGACATGACTGAAATCTTTGCTATCAAACCTGAAATTGTTGACTCAGCTAAATCTATCGCCATGACCGCACAGCGCGGTAAGGTAGAGTTTAAAGACGTTACGTTTGCGCACGAGGCGGACGCCGAGCCATTGTTCAACAAGCTGAACTTCACCCTTAAGCCCGGCGAAAAAATAGGGCTTGTGGGACATAGCGGTGGTGGCAAGACTACCGTGACCAAGCTACTCATGCGGTTCATGGACATCCAAGGCGGGACGATTTCCGTTGATGGACAAGACATTACATCTGTATTGCAGAGTGATTTACGTAATCATATCGCATACGTGCCTCAGGAACCCCTGCTATTCCACCGAACGCTGGCAGAAAATATTTCCTATGGTCGCCCAAAGGCAACCCAGCAAGAGATTGAAGCCGTCGCTCGCATGGCTCATGCAGAAGAGTTCATCGACAAACTGCCCGACAATTACAAAACACTCGTGGGTGAGCGAGGCGTCAAGTTGTCAGGTGGACAGAGACAGCGCATTGCCATTGCCCGTGCAATGATCAAAAATGCGCCTATTTTGGTGTTAGATGAAGCAACTAGCGCACTCGATAGTGAAAGC
>CALMSM010000212.1 GCA_937872425.1 uncultured Candidatus Saccharibacteria bacterium | reverse complement strand
GTGGACTTATGTCATACGATATGACTAATCACTACGAAAACTCACTTCGAGCCGAGCAACGAGCAGTCTTAACCCAACTGGAGGCAGAGCTATGACAGATAACACACAAGAGATAAATGAGATAATCCGAGAGATGCGGTACAGAGTGCTAGAAGATGAGCTAGAGAAATTGATTAGTTCAGTGAAAAGTCACGGACGTATGATACTGCGAGATGACCCTATTGGTTCATATTGGGAGAAAGACGATGGTGAGCGTAAGTTGGTGCGCTTATACGCAGACGGTGACAATTACTGGGCTATAACTACCGAAGAATTAAATCGTATCACCGCCTACAAAGATAAAGCGGTAGAGGAAGTGCTGGATAGGGCGAAGCAAAGATTCCACGAACCAATAGAGCACGACGGTTCGTATATTAGCATATCGGTAATAGACAAAACATTCGACGAGCTTATCCAAGCCGAGCGAGCCTTAATAGAAAAGAGGATGATGTGAGCAAAAACGAAGAACTCGGCTTGCCATTCGGTGATGGCATGGAAAAGGTAGCATTTTGTTTCGATGTTGATGGTACGCTGATTGATGATAATTGGCCTCTGGCAAGCACTCAAAATTTGCTTCGTGATATGGCAATCCAAAAGTGGAAGAATGTCGATATTATTGTCTGGTCAGGAGGTGGAGCCGATTACGCGGAAACACAATTCCGTCGCTGGTTCCCCGACTTGATAGGGGTGAAATTCTACTCCAAGCTAGAACATAAACTACTTCGAGAACGATACATAAAACTAATTGTCGTTGATGACATACAGGACACACGCCTTGGTGACGTTAATCTGATTGTGAGGAATAAGTGACCCCTCACGAACCACTAATAAGAAAGGAAACGATATGAGTAAAAAGTACTACTTCGTCGGATATTCACATAGTCGTGGGTTTGGAAATATGTTCTTTGAAGCAGAGCCGTACCTTAATATCAATATGGCTCAAAATGAAATCAAATCTCGTATTAAAGACGGTAACGTGGTCATCATCTCAATAAGCGAGATACGCAAAGGTCAGTATGCGCCCCAGAAAGAGGGTTCCGATGACTAACCCACAAGACCAAGAAATCGATGACATCTTAAGTGACTACGCAACTGCCTGGAGTGGATATGACAGCTCAGATGGCAAACCGATTTTTGCAAAACGCATGGAGGATGTCAAGCAACGCCTCAATGACCTCATCACTAGGGCAAGGATAGATGAACTTATGCCAATAGACAATATAAACCGTCGTTTAGGCGATGATTTCGGTGAGATGGATGCCCAGGAGGAGATAGAGAAACATGTTGACTCTAGGCTCGCCACCCTCACAGCTACTAAAGAGGATAAGGAGCATACGATGAGCAACACATCTAAAGAGCTGAAAGAGCTGAGAGAGCAGATAGCTGAAACTATCTCGCTCACACGTTCAAGAAATGTAGCCGAGGAGAGAGTGCTCGATAGTATTATCGAACTCGTAGAGTCTTGGCACACCCGCAAGCTCAATGAGGCGAGAATAGACGAAATCAGAAGAACACCCAAGAAGCTACCGAGGTTTGAACCATGACTAACCCCCTAATTACAGAAGCGGAGATTGTAGATGTCTAACGAACCAGATGCGTATTACGGTGACAGCGCAGAAACAGACGAGATTGACATGAGCTTTTTGGATTAAAATTATAGTGTCTAAATAGTTATCCACACGCTACCACTAGCGTATTTACAAAATGTGTTATTTCAGCCATCATGGGGGGTACCAATGGCAAAAAATGAGTTATCAACAACTGAGGGGAAGATGAACCTCAAACAAGAGCAGGTAGCGAAATTAAACATGCGCTACCGCATTGTTCGGTTCAGGGGTACGATATTATATGCTGACAGTAATGGGTGGGAGACACTCTTTTCTGACGAGTTTGCTCGTATCTGTTATGCAACATTGGGTGCCGGAGTACGCCAGACACAGATCAAAGACTTGCAGCACTATTTTTTTACCAACTCCGAGGATCTGACGAAGTACGCTCACTACATAGCTATGCCAGATGGCCGAGTATGGGATATGGAAAAACTCAAGTTTACCACTGACATATCAAATGACGATTGTGTTTACACAACTGCAATCAACCCTGGTGATGGTATGTCACACCGTGAATGGCTTGAGGAAGTCACATCAGGTGATACAGGTTTAGCCGATGATATTATTCAGGCATTAGCGCCCATATTTATGGCGAAGAAACCATTTGGCGTGTTCTGGTTCCTCGGTAATGGAGCCAATGGCAAATCGACCACACTTAAGGCACTGTATGCTATTTTTGGCTCCGACGCGCCGTACTCGCACAACCGGTGGTTCAGCCAGCTTACTGTCAAGCAGATTGAGGATGAGCGTGATACGCCAATGGTCAACGGGCGTCTTGGTAACGTCTGTCTTGAAAGTAACGACGGGCACATCAAAGACACTGGTGGGTATAAGAACCTAGCTGAACATAGCACTTTTAACGTCCACAAGTTCAACAGCCAGGACGGAGTGATGGTTGACGGTAATGTTCATACTATTTTCAATGCTAACAACATACCGACTTTCGCTGACAAGACCCAAGGTGTTCGACGTCGCACGTTCACTATCCCATTTCGAGCGAGTTTTCCACAGGACAATACGTTCGATGAACGCTTGTTCGCAAGACCTGGGTTCTTGTCAGACTTACTGGGTGAAATACTCCGTACAACGGTTAAAATCAAAGATAATGGCTATAGCTATAGTTTTAGTGAACAGACAATTAAAGCCAAAGAGGACTACGATGAAGAAGTGAATACTGCTGAGACGTATTTCGAGGAATTAGTGCGTAATGATATATGGGGTTTCACTAATTTTACTGAACTGACACGTGACTACCAGAAGTGGTGTGATGAGCGGAGTTATACGGCACTTGGCAAAAAGTCAATTGCCCACGCTGCAAAGATTGCAGGGTATGAACGGTCGGCGTATAGGCAGGACGGTAAAATTATTACTCGTTATGTATGTAATGGCTGGCCAGCAGAAGATTTGCTTGAAATAAGGACGCGGTGGGGTATGTTCCAGAAGTTTGACAGTGATGTTGAGCTTGAGACGACACCAGAGGTTAATGACAGCCTTAATCAACTATTAGCATTGGATATGTAATGATAACACTGAAAGATCAATTTGAGGAGTTTATACATCTTCCCTATGATGAGTACTGGGTAAAGAAGAAATCTAAAAGTAACACTGTCGATGAGCGTACTCTCATGTCACTGATAGACATTTGTACTGATACAGATGATATAGCGGCCGCCAAAATGTCGTTTGACCGTATTGAGGGGTTACTCGAAACACCTATACACATCAAGATACCGAAGTTCTATGTCCGGTATCTGAAAGCGATTGATGTCGAGCATAGTGAGCAGAAAGCGCTCGGGGCCCCTGAAACCGTAGCACCAGTGCAAGACGATAATTATGACCCTGCAACCGCAAAGCTGCGTGAGACACTCAGCCGGATGCGTACTATGCCAGAGCAGATTATACCGGCTATATTGCGCGTCAAAAAGGCTATCCAAGCTGGCAAGGACGTAAACCTCAAGCCACCACAGAAGATGCCACAGGTAAAGCATGTCATAGTCGCTAACTTACTGCGGAATGTCCGTAAGGGCCGATACCGCGCTATCGAACTCGTATTTGACCAGATTGACGGCCGCCTTACCCGTACTATTACTCTGCTAGGTGGTGAGGATGTCTATGTCGATGACTACACACTCCTGACAGCACCGGCCGGAGCTATCAAAGATGCTGAGGGTTACTATATAGCTGAGAATAAAGTAATGACTGCTGCATGGTTAAGGGGTTTTGCACAATCACAAAAGGGACTAGAGATGTTAGCGGAGAACTTAGACAATGACTGAAACTGAGTTTGAAGCACAGTTTTGTGAAAAGTTACGACGTAAGGGCTGTTATGTCATTAAGAACAATGCCGGTCCTGGTGTACCGATGGGTACACCTGATCGTACCGTACTAATGCCTGGTGGCGGCTGGACGATGCTTGAGTTCAAGAAGTCAGAGAAAGCTAAGTATCAGCCATTACAACCTCAGCAACTAGCTAAATTAAAGGGTATGTTCCATTCTGCAACTGTTTATCCTGAGAACGCTGCACAGGTTATGGCTGAGATAGAGAGGATGCTGTGATAGTTATCCATAATGTCAAGCAAGGAAGTCCTGAGTGGCATGAACTACGAAAAGGTAAGTGGACAGGCTCACGCGCAATCAAATTGCTCCAAGGCAAGCCATTACCAGATGATAGTGCTATCACAGCAAACAAGTACATGATGCGTGGCACTCTGCTTGAGCCTATCGCAATCCGTGAGTATGAGCATAACTACGAGACAGACGTGCTCCGGCCAGGGTTTATCACCAATAGTAAATACCCCACCGCTGGTTATAGTCCTGATGGTATCACTGGTGACATACTACTAGAAGTGAAGTGTGCTAACGGGCTTCGGCATGAGGCACTAGTGAATGGTGAGATACCACTTGATTACCTTGCTCAGATACATTTTGGCATGGTGATATGTGAGCTAAATAGCGCCAGGCTTCTTGCTTTCAACCCTGAATACAATGAGCAACTGACCGTAATCGAGATAAAGACTGATAAAGCTATTATCGACAATATCCGTTCAAAATTGGACTGTGCTAAAATAACTACATAACAACCACCCTTTTAGCGCTCCTATGCTACTCTTGGGTGGTTGTTTTTTTAACAAAACTCCCTTGCTAAGAGGGAGTATGTCAGGTGAGTGTATGACCTTATATTTATTTTGATAGACGAGTTGAGTTTAGGAGGCTAGATATCGTTTAACGTACAACACTCATTTTTATTATAAGCATAAGCTATTATTTTAGCTACTAGTTTACCCGACTACATGCTCAGGTGGCGGTATATAGCCCACATCATGCCAACCTTTGACAAGCTGTTGGCGTAAGTATTCTTTGCGTACCGCTTCATACTGAGCCGTCTGCTCGGCGTCATGGCCTGAAACGAATAACCGCACCATTTCACTGGCAAGGTGGCTTATCCGGGTGTTCTGTGCTTCGTGCCACCCTTTTTCCACGTTATTTCTCAGCGGTTACAAGTTTTTTGAACGCCACCAACACGAAGTTGATAACTGGTGTCAGTTGCCCAAACTCTGTAGCAGTTGTAATGCTGATGAGATAGTCTAGTACCGCTGAGATAGCAACGTAACCAGCCACTTTGCCTATGTCTAACGCTTGTTTTTTAGTTAATCCTAGAGACATGTTTACCCTTTCTTGATAAAGTTTTTAACTACCCCTATGAAGTTAATAAGCATACCCTTGATGGATTTAACAATCGTCAGGGTATCTTGAGTGTTTTTGGCTAGTATCGGGTCGTTGATGTATACTGACTTTTCAACAATCTTTTCAACTTCTTTGACGACTTCAACAGGTGGCTTGTTTTCGGCGTTCTGTAGGGCTACTTTGGTGTCTGCGAGTTGTTGCTGTAAGGCATACATTTGCCCCTGCCAGTTATCGCGGAGCGCCACGACGCCGATGGTCTGTGCGTGTTGGGTTGTATCAGCTTCAGGGTCATCCGACAGTATCTCGATGGCTCGGAGGTCAGTTTGACCAACCAAGTGCTGTCTGAACTCGTCTCGCGACAGTTGTCTGCCTCTAAGCCGTTCCGCTAAGTCTTGCCCATACCGCCAATAGTAGTTATCTGCATCTGGTATTGTCATATCTTCCTCCTTAGTTACTCTTACGTTGCCGATGTCCTCGCTCCAACCAATAAACTTACAGTTATACCTCTGCTCGACCTGTTCGATTGATGTCCATATATCAGCGTAGGGTTTGTGAGAGATAGGGCTTGACCAGATTGTGCCGTCCTTATAGATAGCGACATGCCCCCAGTTCTTATAGACGCCGTTGTATGTGCCGAAGTGTGAGAACCAGACAGGCACATAGACACCTGATGGGAGGTTTCTATCTTCATGCCTAAAACTGATGCGGTTCCACTCATCGGTTGCCGTGGCACTTACTCGGTCTGCACCAAACGCTACCTCTGTATAGGCTAGACACCAACCGAGCCAGTCGTTAAGCACCCACCCACCAGAGAAGATTGTCGGGTCGAGGTTCGGGCTGACAAGCTGCTTCACTTGCTTGCCTCAATAGGTGGCAGACTCTTGTAGTAGTTGTACTTGACCATGACGTACGTGCCGTACAAGAATGTGCCGAACATGATAAGTATAATCAGGCTAACAATCTTCGCGTCCAGGCCTTTTAGTACCTTGTGCATCGTGCTTGAGTTCTCTAGTTCGCTGGCACGCTCTAGCTTCGTAATTCGGGTGTCATGGTCTAATACAACAGCCTTGCCCCAAATGACATGCTCGTCAAAATCTACCTGTGGCACTTGCGTTTGCTGCATGTCTTTGAGTGTCTGTTTGAGTTCTCTTAGGGATGCGTTAGTGGCGTTCTGAGCTACAGCCATATAGACGAGGTGTATCCCGACTTCTTCGATGGTTTTTGGGGGTGTTATTTCTTCTGGCATTAGGCGCACCCTAAGTCAACGATAGTAAACTTGCCAGACCAGTGCGATTGACCGCCACTTGTTGTTTCATTCTTAATGCGAAAGTTAAGTGTCTGCCCTCCAGAAGCTGAAGATGTGAATATGCATGACCACGCGGATGGAAGTGATATGTATGTTCCGCTGGCGAGACCAGTATATCCAGCAGATATTTCTGTCGTGCCTTCTGCGACTTGTGTTGTATATGAACTAGCAGCCCCTGCTAAATGGTTTATCGCGAAAGAGCAACTGACTAGATATTTGTGCGCCTGCGTCACCACAGGTAATACCTGAGACGCGACTGTAACGTATGACGTTGTAATCGCAATCCCGTCGCTTTCGCTTTTGAAGTATGCTATCGCCTTCTGTTTCGCTGTAGTGACTGAGGCATTAGTGATTGCACCTGTGTCACTATGAGCTACTGCTAATACCGTTGCAATGTTATCAGCCCACGCAGTCGTAGGTCGTATAACTATAATGTCACCCACAGCACTACCCAAGTCAGTATACCCAGGTGCGATGCTATCTATTTCGAGATTAGCGCCACTGACATGACCAGTGAAGTCTACCGTGGTTGCTTCTGATATAACCGTTATTTCTTCACTTGTTACAGGGTCTACGAATGTATGAGGTGTCCCCATGCTACCCATAAATGTTGCTGGGATGTTATTTACTGTATCGACGATTATTGTTGTTACGCCTGAATTACGGACTGTTTGGACTGTAGCGGTACTAGCGTTGCCGGTACCATCTGATGCTTTGATAAGATTTATTGATGCCATGACTTAATAGTACAACAAAAAGAGAGCCTTTTACAGCCCTCTTATGCTTTTTGCTCAATCTGTTAAGAACTTGAGCTTTGGAGCGTTGCAATTGCACTTGCTTTGCGTCCAAGAATGAATGCGCCACCACGAGCGCGAAGTTGCAGTTCAGAACCGCCAAACCCAGGAACATCCTTGATGAACTTGCGACCACCATTCTTAGGGGTCATCTTCTGGGTAGGAGCTGCGATAGCTTTCTTATCAGCGACAACTGCTTTAACAGTTGGGTAAGCTGAGAAGTACTCATCAACAGTCTCAACAACCATTACGTTTTTGAGCTTACCAAGCAAGCCATTCAAGCCAGCCGTGTAACCCTTATCGCTACCATCGAAAGTAGTGATGAAAGCACGAAGTTGGTCAGCGAAGGTACTTGGTACCCATGCAACACTGTTACTAGCATCGCCACCACCGTTGGTGACAACAGTAACGGTATTGTAGAACTTCTGTAGCAAACCATTTAGACCGGTCAAGGTAGTGCCGTCCCAGGTAACGATGTTACCACTTGGTCGTGCAGCGATTACCTTAGCAAGACAATACTCATCGAAGTCAGGAACGAACTTTTCGTCAATCCAAGCCTGTGCAGTTTCCTGTACGAGCGTACCGACTGGCGTGTCCTGAACCTGAGTGTCCTGGATGCGTAGGAATACGAAGTAGTTGTAGTCAAGCGTCCACTCTTGCTTGCCGTATTCAGCGAGGGTTACAGTTTGTGTAGTTGCAGTCTCGTCATAAACACCGAGGCTAGAGCTGTCGATGTCAATGTTAAGAACGCGGACGGTTGCAGCGTCAACAGTGTTGACACCGTTAGCGTCAAGATATTTAGCAACAGTCGAGCCAGCCTTTAGGCGGCGGTCAAGAAACGTAGCAGTACGAATACCGTAGTATGAAGCCATGATAAATCCTTATCGTTAAAAGTTATTTGTGTGCTGGTTCTGTTACCACGAATTATAAAGGATAACAAGTATAATTACAAAACTTTGTTATACTATAGAAAATGCAGGTGCCACAACACAGACTACCCCTGAGAGACTACCAGAAAGAGATAGTTCAAGCGTTCAATGATCCAAAGATTGATGAGCTCCTGCTTGTTATAGCCCGTCGTGGCGCGAAAACGACGACAACATTCAGCGAGGGTATCGTACCGGACTTAGTACGAAGGGTGCAAACAGCCGTTGCTGTATACCCTACTGCAAAAATGGGCTTCCGTAACTTTTGGAATAACATCGAGGATGATGGGTTCAAGACACTTGACCACATGCCAAAGCCATTAGTCGCCCGACAATCAAACAGCGAAGATGATATGCGGATGGAGCTTATCAATGGCTCTATATTTATGACGCTTGGCGCAACTAATACCGAGGCACTTCGAGGTGCGAACGGTAAGAACTATTGGTTTGATGAGTTTGCCGACCAACCTATTGAGGCAGTCAACGTGATTGCCCCTATCACTGAGCGCAACAAAGGCAAGCGAATATACACCGGCACACCAAAGATAGATGGTATCAATGGTGAGACTATGCACCGTATGCACGAAGCGTTCAAAGCTGATAAGACCGGTACGAAGTACACCTGCTACATCGACGCTACCCATTATATGACGCCAGATGAGCTTGAGAGGACGCGACAAGGGTATATCTTGCGTAATGGTAATGACTTCAAGTTTAGACAAGAGATGCTGCTCGACTGGGGGCAAGCCAGTGAAACATCATACTATGGGCAAATTATATCGCAGCTCAAAACTAACGGTGGTATTGGCATTTACCCATACAATGCAGCATACCCTGTCTACACAGCATGGGATCTAGGTATGTCTGACGCCCTAGCCATTGTCTTTTTCCAGTATTTCAACGGCCAAATACGCATTATCGACTTCTTAGAGACATCAGATTTTGCTCTTAATAGTGTCGTGCCATTCCTAAAAACTAAGCCATATAACTATGGTTGGCACTTCCTGCCCCATGACAGCGCAGTCCGCAGCATGAACGATAATGTGAGCCGCCTAGACTACCTCTACCGTAATGGCATTATGAACGCCAGCACCTTGCGTCGTGAGGGCGTCAGTATTGGTATTGACCGAGTGCTAGAGAGGCTACCAAAAGTAGTCATAAATATAGGGACTACAGCTTCACTTGTCCGAAAACTCCCTATCTACAGGCGCAAGTATAACCCTGAGACTGGTGACTACATTGGTGCAGACCACAAGAGCGAGAGCCATGCTGCTGATGCTATCAGGTATATGTTCACCGCTATCCATTATTACTTTAGCAAAAAGGGAGACTTCCTCATCGAGAACGATGTACAGGGAACCTCCCATCTTGATATTGGCGAACGAGACTTAGAAACTACTTACTACTTTTAGGTCGGATGCTATCAAGGTACTCTTGCTCAAACGGTGCATCTTCTTTGTCGAGGTTGGTTTGCTTATCAGCCTCAGCTTCAATACTGAATATGGCTACTAATAGTTGCGTATCGGTAACATCGCCACCTGACATTTTGCCAAGGTTAGCCATCATCTCACGGTTATTGCGAGCTTTGCGTAACTTAGCGACCCATTCCTTACCTAAGCGCCAGCCAACATCACTCTGTCGGTTCACGCCGAGGTCACTACTCTCAATGAGAGCTTTAATTTGGGCTGGGCGGCTTGTGTATACCGTTTCACCTGTTTTGATGTTGAACCAGTCGATTGCTGTTGCCATTGTTTTATTCTCCAAAAAACTTATTTAATGTTGCTTCTGCGTCGTTGGGGTCAATATCGCCACCCCCAGCATCACCACCTACATCACCACCTACATCCATGCGGTCTGCTGCCGTCTGCTTGCTCACAGGGATAGCGGCTGCCGGTGCGGCGGCTGGTGTCGGCTGGAAACCGAATGCCATAACATACGGCTCCATAACATCAGCGTAGTAATCCTCAATATCAGGGGCAGACAATATGAGGTCTTTCTCAGCGTCTAGCTTAACTGTTTTCATGTAGTTTTTGTAGACTTTACCCTGCAACTGAGGGTATTTATCAAAGATTGGTTTATATTTCTCAATTACTCTTGTGGCACCTTGTTTGAAATTAGAGTTTACCTCAGCTAGTTCACGAGCTGACGACTTGATATCAGCTACCTGCTTATCGAGCTTATACTGCTCATTCATAAGCCACTGGGTCGCTTGTTCAGTAGTCATAGTACCACCTGATAGGTCTACCACGTCTTGAGGTGACCTTATCTCTTTGCCGGTACTTTCATCTACCAAGGTGTTCGACAACCCCTGTGGGTAGTATGCTGCAAGCACCTCTTTTTCGGCTTCTTCCAAGGCTTTCCCACTATTTCGCTCTTGGTCACGGACATCAGACATAATCTGGCGTACTTCCTCGGCAGTTAGCGGCTTTGGCTGCTCTTGTGCTGCTGGCTCACCTTTTTCCACTGGCGACTCGTCTTGCGCTTTTGGATCTTCACTTGGCGGTGCTTGTGGTTGTTTGGGCGCGTCCCCTTCGGCCTCTCCTGCTGGGGTATCTCCACTTCCGGTTTGGTCACTATCGGGTGCGGTTGCAACAGGCGGGTCTGCAACGACTTCGGTGGGTAGTTTATTATCATCATTGAACATTGTATCCAAATCATCGTCCATACGTTAACCCCTCTACTTTTTTAGCTAAATCATCTCTAAACTGTCTCAAGTACCCGACCAATAATTTGTGAGCTGCTATCTGTGATTCTACTGATACCCCCTGTATCTGTACGATTACGTCAAAGGTATTATGCTTTAGTATAAGCTCATCAATATCTTTGAGCTGTTTCACCAGAATAGACACATTATTGTGGTCAACATCTGATGTATTGTCATCTGACATGACGCTACTGTTAAAGTTATAATCTAAATCTACTTCACTCATATAGCTAATGTTATATTTTTATCTACGTTATGTAAATAGATTGTAGGTTATATTACATCATTTGCTGTGGTTGCTGCATTTGGGGCTGTTGTGGCATAGCAGCTAGTTTCTGAGACAGGTCAGGTACAGCTTCTTCGATAAGCTCATCTTGAACAATACTAGCCTTCTGAGCGGCTACTGGGTCATTCGGGTTGTCGTTCTGTTTCATAGTTACTAAAGTATCTTGTAACTCAGCTCGTTTTTCATTGGTGAAGTCATCTTTACTGATAGTCGTATCAACGGTTATGTCTATCTTCTGTATGTAATCATACAGCTCAGTCCAGTTCACGCCAAGCGCATTAGGGTTAGTCGGGTCGCCAAAACGTCCTGGTGATATAGCTTCAATATCTTTTTTGGTATCATCGTCAACATACAATATGCCGGTATCATCCTGTTCGCTGAGGAATAAGTCAAGTGCTGATAGTATGTATTGTTTGATAAAGTCTTGGACAATGTTCGTAATCTCTTGGCTGGCGTCGTCCATACCAGCTCGCTGTGTCTGAGCACCGATACCCGTCTTTGACTGGCCGATTGCGCCAAGACTTGCCCCTGGGTTATACCCAAGCATGTTCAAGATTTGGCCACTGATTTCTTGGCTAATTTTGTCGTACTGTTGAGCGGTTGAGGTATCAAGAGTAAGTAGCCCAACTTTGGCATTTGGGTCGGTAGAGCTGATAGTGCCACCAGCTTTGAGAGCTGTTGAGCCGGTGAATAGACCAGTTCTGACCACTGTTGGGTCACTGTTATAGAGCCAGGTGGTAGCTACGTTCTGACGTAATGCCATCATCAAGTTCTGGTTAGGGCTCGCAAGGCGAACACGGCTGTCACCGAATGGCGAAAGTTCGGCAGGGTCAATAACCATGAATATAACACGCGGGTAGCCAAACTTTGAACGGTTTGGCACGTTACGGATACTCTGTGTTAATGTGGGGCTAAAGCTGGTAATATCATCGGCAGGGTCAGAACTGAGGCGTGTAACTATCGTATAGGTGTCAGATGATGTTGCAGCGGTCTGCTCACTTGGTATCAACCACTCTGAGTATTCAGTAGCACCTGTCCCGTCAGGGCCAGCATCAATAAGAGCTTTTACGGCCTTAATATTCCAAGTAGTGTTTTTATTGTTTTTCTCTTTTGCATATATTTTCTTGAGCTTGGTAGGGGTAAATTGAGTTTTTACATAGAAATAACTTGATAAGTTGGCATCTTGTACGCCTGGTTCAATACCAATATCGCTAAAATGTAGCAATGATGGGATGACTCCATACTGACCATACAAGTTGGTGGCTTTGACTTGGAAAGCGTTAAACCCTCGCGTGACTGCACCACGGCCACCAAGTTTCAACGAGCCAACAAACCCTTTACCGAAACTAGTAGGGTTAAGGATATTATCATTGACGATATGGCGACAGATGAGAGCCTGTTCAGTTAGTTTTGACCCATTGATAGCGACCGATATAACAGGCAGTTGTTTGATGGCTTTATTCATCATCTGGCGGATAGCACCAGCAATAGTTGTATCACCGACATTTGGCTTCTTGCTATTACTTTTGGGGTATTGAGCATTAGCGATAGTATTTAGGTCACGAAAATCATGGGTGTACCCATAGGTAAACTCTTTTGATTTCTTCCATTCAGCTATGTAATCTGTAACATCAGTCATATTGTTTATCCTTTGTTTATATGATATCACCTATTACGCCAACATCTACTTTTTCGATGCTAAATGATTTTAGGCCGAACGAAGTACCGTCTGAGTTACTATATATCCTAAAATTAACTTCATTCACCACTGGGTTTGGCAGTTTCACTCGTAGCCGCTTAGATATCTTGAGCGAGCTACTGTTCTCGGAAGCTACAGGCATGGGTGTTGACCAGCCAATAAGCCTGTTCTTAAACCCATTGTACATAAGACGTGGGTTGCCCCAACCACCTTGGCTGGGTGCGATGACACTACCGTTAGTGAATGATTTAGTCTTAGTTTTAACTCTACCTTTTTGGTTGATATATGACACCTCACAATATACGGTACCAACCCAATCTGTGACATAAAACACACCCTGGACCGCTGCCACAAAATGGTTACGACCATTAGAAAACGGCATCAAAGAGCCACGTACATCCACAGTAAATGGTACCGGTACCCCTGCGGTATCTTCATCTTGCGCGACAAAGCCCTCAACGAGTTTGTATATTTTATTACCTTGTCTGATATAGGGGAAACTTGCCTGGTTTGGCGGTGATACTGTGCCTATCCAATCAGCAGGTAAGTCCCAAATAGCCCACTTAGGGGCGTCTATGTTCACAAGGTCATAAATAATTATCTGGTTATTGTAGTTGTACCTTTGTGATGGGACAGTCATAAGTACATAGTTGTTCCATGCCGTACCAACTATCTTGTCAAAGTTAGCATTTTTAATGCTTGCATAAGTATTGGCTATTTGATTGCTAATGATTGACTGTGACAGCACATTCTGTATTTGAGCCTTAGTATCAATAGAGTTGACACCATTTGAGCCAGGGAATATCAATTTACCTAGATAATTGACCACGCCATATTTCGCGTAGACAGCATTTGCCCCAGTGTTAAGACTTTCATAGTCCCAATATTGTTTGGCTTGGTTGCCATAAGTAATCGTTTTCTGGCTAATAATATCTTGCTTACCAATACCGTCAACGCTACTTGAGATAGAGAATAGGCTTGGTACGTTCTGGTTGTTACGGAAGCCAACAACAGAGGTAGGGTAGTAATCTGTGCCCTTGTTAAGCGGCATTGTCTGCGCCCCATCACCAGGGCTGAACGAGATACCAGTGTCGGTGATACCGGCAAAGTATAAGTCATAGGGGCTATCAGGGTTGCCGTATAGGACTGGCGTATCACCAGCCATCGTACCGGCACTAGCCTTAACGCCAGCGGTTGTGTTTACTGTTGTGCCTACCCCAGCGGTGATATCAAATGGTACTGAGCCATTATCAGAGAATGAAGTAGTGGCAAGCGGTATTTTATCGCTCATTTTCATCAAGTCACTCGCAACTGGGGTAGTCCCCGCTATGGCAACCGCTCCCCATACAATACGCCCTGTAGCACCAGCAGGGGGTGTGTCATTAAATGCGATAGTCAGGTACTCAGTACCGTCAGATTTCCATGTAGAACGGCTTTTTGATACGGCTTGAGTTAAGATTTTAGCTTCGTTTATACCGGTATCACCACCACCATCAGAGCTATAGGTTATCGCATAGTATGTCTTGAACGCACCTGATGCTGTAATGCCAGTCGCAGTTGCGGTTAGGGTACTAGTAGGCTGTACAACCGAGGTAAACACCGTCATATTAAGTGTTGCGAGGTCGATATAGCGTAAGTTGTCTATACCATTCATACACAGCAAAATGTCATTAGTCCGCATGAATGTCGTGATAACGCCAGCCGTAGTCGTGATGGTGTTGCTACCACCACAATTTGTCCATGAGGTAGCATTTTCTTCGCAGTATTTCACTTTACCTGCATCAGCAATAAAGAAGTACAGATGCCCATTATAATAAACTTTGGCAATTTCACCATTGAAGCCAACTGTATCAGGTAGCCAGCGCTTTTTCGTGAGACGTTTAACGATATTATTCGCATTGTTTACCCAAGCATTACGGCCATAACTGTAACTATTTATCGGTATATTATAGTCGCCACGCTCATCAAGACCGGCACTAAAACTGACCGCATCAGTTGATGTGATAGTTTGTTGCTTAATTTGTACCGGACGATCTACAGCCATTACCAGACCCCAGTGACATACCCATAATTGCTAAATTGTGCGTCATAGCTCTCGTTTGTAGCATTGTTTATAGCTATCTGCTTATCTAGCTCGTTCTTATATTTCTGAGCGAATGATGGGCTGAGAGCTACTTTAGTGACATTAGAGAGTGTCATGTTCTTAGAGATACCATATACGGCAAGTTGTCTGCTTGGTAAGAGAGCTATACCACTATCATCGGTTGTGGTTAGGCGTGGATGATATTGTACGACATCAAGAATTAGCTTTGAGCCGACCTCAGTATCATTTGGGGCCCGTGATAACACTATATGGTTAGCTACGAAAGCAGCCCTATTCGGGGTATAGGCAGCGTCAGGGTCGTCATTCGACGTTTGGCTTGGGTCAACCAGCTTGAAACTAGCTAGTACCGTACCGTCAGTGGCAACTATTTTGACATACTTGTTCTGGTTAAATACAGGTGTTCGGTATTCCTCTGGCAACTCAAAGCTATAGACAGACGTATTCGAGATTGTCGCCAGCTCATAGTCGTTTTCGCGTAATTTGCTCCAATATGCTTCTGTCTCATACTCATCAAGCCATAGGTTAAAACCACGGATAAAATCGTTTCGAAAAGTAGTTAAATCATCACCATCATCATCGTTTTCAGTGCCGTTAATAGAGAAGTATACATCTTGCGCTAGGTTTGTAATATTTGTGAGTGCGCTCATGTTATTATTGTACACTTCCTTGGGTGATTTTATGGACTATTTCAGGCCGTTTTATGTTAATTATAGGGATATTACTCGTACCTGACATCCTACTCATATCATACTGACGGACATTTGGTGCATTTACGCCACCTAAACTGAGTGTACCGAAGTCAGTCCCCATCTTTTTGCCAGAGCCAGAGCCAGAGCCAGAGCCACTCTTTTTTGCAAAATATTTAGGCTTATCAAGTGCACCTTCTTTATATGATACACCAGCCTCAGTAAGCATCTGGTCAATCTCATACAGTTTTTGGTACATGTCAGGGTCATACTCATCTTTTTCAGGATTGCCCATATTACGCCACTCATCGACACCGATGCTCTTGTATTCCGATATAAGCTCATATGGCACTTGGTTATCTTTATAGACAGTACCACGCTTGATTGCTGTATCTAAGTCTTTGAGGTCGCTTGGCTTCGTGCTTGGGTCATCGGCCATTAACTCACGCTTGAGGTTCAAAACAGCCAGATTGGTATCATACTGACCTTTTTCGAGGTATGCCGTATCAGTACCATCTTTAGATACACCCTTAACAAGCCCATCCTTGAGGTCTTTAATATCACTCTCATCAAGTTGTTTACCTTTTTTAGCCTTGTTGAACGCTGCAAGGCCACTATCCTTAAGAATACCATCAAGGTTAGGGTCACTGAGTAACCCATACTTGTCTATAGTTTCGAGTTGGCTATTAACCTCATCAATTATCTCTTGGCTACGCTGTTCACCACCACCTTGGACAGCACCAGCGGCACCTAACATCGTCTGTACAACAGATGGGTTATAGAGTGGGTTACCCTCTGCATCTGTTTTATCAGGCAGTTGATGGTCAAGGATAGGAACACCATCTATAAGTTTATTGAGCGTACCTTCAAGCCATGTATCACCTGATGTATCGTTCTCAGTTGTATCAAATACCTTGCTCAACTGGTTCATCAACGAACCAAATGGTGTCAACGCACGACCAGCCGAGCTAACAACCTTCTGCGTGTACTTACCAAAGCTCTTATCGCTACCGAACGCATCATTTATATTTGCCATTTGTTCAGTTGGGTTGATAGAGCCAGCAATAGAACGGATGTCGGCTAAGGTATTCTCGTTGATGCCACCGTTACGCCCGATAGATGCAGCAATCATCATTGGTACGCCAAATGAACCAGCGTATGACGGGAGATCGTACCAAGCATCACCAATCTTAATGCTATTCTCTTTGATACCATCACGCTCCCATTTAGCTCGCTCATTTGGGTCACTTGGGTACGCACCAGATATAGTACCATTAGCACCAAGGCCCATAAATATACCA
>CALMSM010000211.1 GCA_937872425.1 uncultured Candidatus Saccharibacteria bacterium | reverse complement strand
AAAAACCACTGGGTCCAACGGTAATACTCTGGGTATGAGCTATCAATCTCACGCGACCAGTCATAGCTAAAACCCATTTGGATGAGTTGTTGCTTAAACTTACCGGTGTTTTCGGCGATAGCTTGCTTGGGGCTGATGTTGTTTTTGATTGCATAGTTTTCTGCGGGCAAACCAAAACTATCCCAACCCATTGGGTGCAATACATTCTCACCTTGCATGCGGTAGAACCGGCTCACAACGTCGCCAATCGCGTAGTTACGCACGTGCCCAACATGCATGGCCGCACCACTTGGATAAGGGAAGTACTCTAAGACGTAGCGCTTAGGCTTAGTGTCGTCTTCTGTTGCTTCATAGATTTTATCCGCTTGCCATTTGGCTTGCCACTTTGGCTCTATGTCTTTGGGGTTATAACGGTTCATAGTCTAGTTGATTCCTTCCACTCGATAGCTGACTTTCGTCACGCCCTTCTTGGTCTTTACTTTGGTTACCTCTATCTTACCGATATCTGACAGCTTTTGCACGTGTGTACCGCCACACGGCACACCAAAATCGCCATAGAGCACGACACGGATAGGTTTGTTGCTAGGCAAATTATCCGGCACGTGTCGACAAATCTTCTGTAGTTCACTGTACGAAACATACTTCATCGCGTTGGTTATGTTCTGCGACAGTGTCTCATTTATTGCATTTTGTATCTGTTGTTGGGTTCCTTCTTCTACGTGAGCATTCGTATATTCGACAAAACTCATGTGTGGGTAGTGCGCACCCTTGCCCGGTATCCAGTCTGGATAAATACTATTAGTGGCCATATCTAGTAAGTGCCCCGCTGAGTGTAGTCTTGTGTTGATAGCCCGACGCTCTTGGTCAACGGCGCAGTCCACACTTTGACCTTGTTCGATATTGCCCGAGCCAATATGATGAACAACACCCTGCTCATCGAGTCGTACTTCTTCAACCACAAAGCTGCTGATTGTACCCGTGTCCCAGTCCTGACCGCCACCTCGTGCATAAAAACATGTCTGGTCTAGCACTACGTCAACGCGACCATCATCTGCTTGGGCCACGCACAGCACGGATGCCTTGCAGTCGGTCACGCCAAAATCATCCATATGCAACAGTTTGGTACTCATCCCATCCATTATACACGGGAGTCACGGATGGCTGCAGCACGCGCAGCATCAACCTGATGTTTAAGCACATCAGCAGGCATGTGCTCCCTATGACCAGGATTTGGGAAAGACTGATTGGCCGTTGCATTCGACCAATGCCTTTCAACATGCTCTATGCCCCTTGCTATTTCACGGGCAGTCGCGCCTGGCAGTGTAATTTTTGCAAGCAGTGGAGCCATCCATTTCATTCGGGATTGAGCATAGACTGGTAATGAGGTGTCTATCTTGGAGATTTTCGTCAGGCCACTATCAGTAACGACAAGCGAATCGATTGGGCCGCGATACTTAGGTGAAGGTAGTGCAATCCATAGCTGATTGTCGGACACGCTCATTGTCGTTTTTAAACGATTAGATCCTTCCACTATTTCCATTCCGGGTATCTTTGTCGGACCATTGTATGCGTTGTCTGTTGTATATGTAAGCGCATCGACGCGCTGCTGTACTGCAATTGCTCGTGCGATACCTAACGCACACTCTACCAGCGGGTCAATAGCCCCAATATCTTGTATGCGTTCATACCAGGAGCGCTCATCAGTTCTGGCGTAGTCAACTGGGTACCAGTCCGTCATGGCCCAAGCAAGGTTTGGATTTGCGCAGAAGGCATATCGATCAGGTAGGAGCACTAGTTCTTCGACCAGCCTATGAAGCGGCTCAGCCCAGCTCTCAGTTTGATGGCGAACACCCAGAATATACAGTAGTCGCGCTGCGTCAGGCGAGTTCATGGCCATGCGCTCTCCGTCGGCTGTTTCGACTCTGACAATCGAGGCACGCGCTTCGCGTATATCACTGGCTGGGTGAGTAATCAGCCCCTCGTGGAGTGTAAACTGGTTCCTGTCAGCATTGCCGTCAGGCCGTGGGCATTCGACAATATCATACAATCGTGGGCGCCGTGGGTCAGCCAAATCCTCAAGTAGCATAGGTGACCCGGACAGCCTGCCTTCATCGTCTATCAACTTAGCATCAGACAATGCATCCTTGAGGCCGCAATCGCAAATATATTTCCATAGATCTTTGTCGTGTGTATCTTGCTTCTTGTAATCCCCGACCATAAAATCACCACGCAGATGCGATCCTGCTGGGTGCGCGAAATCAGAAATTACTGCTTGTACAATCTGTTCGAATGTCCCGCTCAGGTCATTGAGCATTTTGGCAACGTCTAGCAGTCCCCCTAGCCGAACGAATCGACTAGCACCTGGCCGTGTTTCGAACTCCTCAACTAAACTTAACTGCCGTGTCGTGAAATGTTGAAATTGATGGTGTGCCACGACCTGAAGAAATTTATCGACACGTGGATCTTTGAATGTTTCACCATTGCCGATACTGTAGGGTTTTTCGTACAGTGGGCTCTGTACGCTAATGACACCTTCTGCGTCAACGCTCAGCTTGGTTTCGGTGGATTGAACTACAGACTCTGGACCTATGGCCTGTGTTCTGTAATTACCCTCAGGAAGTGTTTGTATACCCTCTGCCATTTGTTACCCATATTAGTAGGGTGGTCTGCTGTTTGCAAGCAGTAGCTTTATGTTTTATTACTACAGATTGGGCTTATGGTCTCCCGCGACACACTATATACAGAGTTAGCCCATCCATGTGCGCCGAACACTAGCCTGCCCCAAAGCACGCCAGTCTTCTGCTGTGACGTCAGGGTTAGGAGCGATGTGGATACACTGGTTTTCTGTGCCCGAGAATTCAACGATACGATTTATCATGCCTGTTGAATGTAAATCAGCGGCTACAATTAGCAACGTACCGGCTACCCTACTGTCATAGTCTTGCCGTTCGTCTACGCGCATCGGTACGCCCATAGTTGGGTCTTGATTGGCCAAGAACCGTGCGATACCCCCAAGTCTATCTTTGTCTCTTCCTGGATGAGGCACAGACGCAATACCTTGCTCAAGGTCAACAGAGTAATATGACGAAGCATCAATGTCGAAGGCTGCGCCCACACAGTGGGTGCTGCCAGGTGTCGCTAGGGCACCTGACGCAACAAGTGCAGCTTGCATTTTTTCGGTCCGAGCAAATGAAGTAGCGGGCAGTCTAATCTCTGGGCCACCGATATTGTAGTCATCCATCCCCTGCCTCCAGAGTCGTCCTATTGCTGCCATAGCAACGCGAGAAGACGGCAGTAGAAATGGCGGATATTTCGCTTGTACGTCTGGGTTCCGGAGCCGATAGATGGGCATGATGTTGTCGTCAGGTGTGACTTCGACGAGCCGACCTGCTGCGGCTGCGCCCAATAGCTGATCTATATCAGCAAAACGCTCATACTCCTTGTACCAATCTCGCTCGGGCTTTGTGAGCGCAATAGTCACGGCAAGCTCGTCGGGTTCCGTTTCGGTCAGCCGTGGCGCCACCTCTATGGGCATACTACTCATGCCTAGAACTGCTGGAGAAAGTTAGTGGTAAAGATTGTATTGTTTTGCTGTTGGTGCTGCCATCGTTCCTCTGCTAAACGCACTAACTGCTGTACCAGTTCGACGTTACTCACACCAGCCGCACGCCAGTTGTGTGCGTACAAACTACCTGGAAGCGGATTTACTTCGTTGAAATAAACCTGGTTTGTTTTGCTATCAATCAACATATCAATACGCGCCGTACCCGAACAGCCTAGCGCGCGATATACCTGCAGCCCAATCTCTTCTGTCTTTTTATACAGTTTGTCTTCAAGTTTAGCAGGAACTTCGCTGTAGCCTTGTGAACCCTGAGTACCTTTAGCGCCACCCATCTTTTTGCCACCACCTTTTTTGCCACCACCATTCATATATTTGGTATCAAAATCAAAGAAATCCTCTGACTGGGTGAGCGGTCGTTCAAGTAATGCGGGCCTGAGCGTTTCGTTGCCCATAACTGGCAGCGTGACTTCTATGAGATTCTGAACCGCCTCCTCGACAATCACCTTGTCATCATAGTGACAGGCAACTTCAATAGCTCGCTGAAGCTCCGACGTATTCGCCACTCTCGTGATACCAATACTGGAGCCCAGGTGAGCCGGTTTTACGAAAATAGGATACGTTAGACTGGATTCAATCTGCTTGATGATTTCGCCGCTTTTTCTCGTATAGGTATCTGCTAATACATGTTCGTATTTTGCTACCGTCACATTATTGATTTCGGCAATTTGCTTAGCCAAAACTTTATCCATAGCCAAGACGCTCGCATCCATGTCACAGCCAATAAATGGTATGTTTGCCATACGGAGCAAACCCATCAGACTTCCGTCTTCACCATACGTTCCATGTGTTGCTGGGAAGGCAATATCGACCTTTTGTAGCTTCTTGCGACCTGCTATTCCACTTGATTTGACCAGAGTCATACCACCATCGAACTGTACACTGATTGGCTGAGCCTTATGCAACCAATCCTGAA
>CALMSM010000210.1 GCA_937872425.1 uncultured Candidatus Saccharibacteria bacterium | reverse complement strand
GGCCCGCATAATTTCCATTGCCGCCGTGTCAGCAGCAAGTCCCGCCTCGTAGCTCGCCAGTGTTGCCAGGTCGCTTGCCAGTTCGGTGTTGAACTGCTCAAGGCTGATTCGGCCCGCATCATACGCCACGAACAAAGATTCTATCGCTTCCCGCTTGCGTCTCAGTTCGGCGTCCTGGACACCCGGCATGGACACCGAGCGCCCATTCATCCCCACAAACGCCACCGCCTGCTGCGCTTCGGATGCGCCCGCTTCAGCAAACGCTTCTGTCACCCGGCGCCTGGCTGCCATCACATCGGCCATCGAGTTGAGGGCTTCGGGGATGCCAAGCAGGGTTACACGGCCTACGATGTCCTTCCCCATCTCGGCTTTGAGGTTGGCCCACGCCACACCGAGCGAGGCAATCTTGCCCTGCGAATCGAGCGTGACCGGCCCGGCATCGGCCAGAACCTTGTTGATAAGCATCTGGCGGCGCTCGAAGTCGGTCAGTTGTTCGGCGGTCTTGCCGATCGTTGCAGCATATGCCGCGAAAGCCGCCTCGCCGCCGGTCATGATACCCAGGTTGTCCAGGATAAGCGGCGACATGCGCCCGATGCCAATCACAATGTCGTTGAACGCATCCGCAGCCGTGCGCCCCATCGCCTGGCCGCGCTCCATCGCCGCCTGTAGTAAGCCGGCCATCTGGTCTGCATCAGCCGTAACGCCAAGCATCATCGCCTTATTGGCGGCCATCATCAGCTCATCGTTGCTGATTTGCCCGCCTGCGGCCCGCTTCATGGAGGCAAGCATTTTGTCGGCATCGGCGCCGTAGGATGACGCAACCCGGTTGAAGGAGTTCTCCGTGCGTTCCGCCTGGGCGCCAATGGCAACGAGCTCCTTTGTGATCCCAATGATTTGAGACACAGCAAAGCCGCCTGCAACCATGCTGGCAAGCCCGCCGAAGCCCCCCATAGCGGTTTTGGCTGCGCTGTCAAGCCCAGTCAACTGCCCCTTGACTTCGTTGAAAGCCGCCGCCGACTTGTTGCGACCCTCAATTACGATGCCTACCCTGTTTTCAGCCATAGGCTCCTGTCATGGTTTTAGCATCCCATCCCACTGGTCAATCTCTGCCCATTCCGCCTGCGTGATCGTGTCCGGCTTCGACTTCCCGGCAATCACGACCTGACGCCGGCTCTCCAACTCTGCCAGCCGGTTGACCTCAAGCGCCCGACTCAGGCGCCCATAGTCCATCTGGTCAATCTCTTCTAGGCTCTTGGCGTAGTGGAAGATGCGCAGAAGTTGGGCGTCCCTCAGGATGTCAAGCGGATGGCCTGCGTTTCCTTCGGCGATTGCCTGTTCAATCGCCGCGCCGGCCGCGGCGGTCTCATCCTCTCCCGGCTGTTCTTTCAGCCGGAGGAGGGAGTAGACCGCCTTCCGGTGAAAAAACCCAGGCCACGAATCAGCGGCGCTGCGTCAAACAGCACACCGCCCAGGAAGCCAAGCAGCCGCAAGTCGAAGCTGTCAAGGTGCGCCGTGATCTCGTTTGGGTCTGTGACCGGCTCGCCGTCAACCGTTGGGAGTTCGCAAGCCGTCAGCTTGCGCTGTAGCATGTCTAGCGTATCGGCCCCGTTCATGGTGCGCAGTTCGTCAAGTTGCTTGGTTGTCCAACCGACTTCGGTCACGTCAACCCATGCCGCCTCCAACCCCTCAACACCGCATGAAACTCTCACGAGTAGGTGCCCCTGGTCATGCCTCCCACAACCCGGAAGGTGCCCGTCCATTTCGCAATACCGTTTGCAGGCAACATGATTTTGTAGTCTTTCAGGTAGGCGTAGCTGGTGGTGTACTTCGGGTCAAGCGCCGTCGAGCCAAGCGGCCCGATCTCGACATATTTCGCCGTGTCGGGCGCGGCGAAGATCGGCCCAAGCAGGGCGTCGCTGGCGTTCGTGAGCGGCCCGCCAATGGGGATGTCGGCCACCTCGTTGCTCATCAGCACCGCCTGTGGGCTTGCCAGGGTCTTTGCGTCAATCTCATTGCGCACCCTGTTGAGCGTGGCGTCGTCAAGATACGCCACCCACGAGGCCGCCGTCTCTGCACTGGCCCCGACCTTGAAAACCGTTACTGTAGTTCTCTCTGCCATCTAATTCTCCTTTGCGCCTACGCAACCGGCGCCGTGTACGTCTGGATGAAAGCGGCAATGCCGCAGCTTTCACTTGCCGCCGATGTGACCATAAACCGGATATACTGCTGTGCGATTGAAGACGATACCGCAGAATCCACAGCCGCCGCCGTCCCAAGCGCCTCGTCTTCCGTAAACACCTCAGACACGGCTCCTTCCCCGCCTGCGCTTTCCTCGATATTCCAGGTAATCGCCCCTACGCCCGACTTCTCCCAGGTGAACACCACCACGTTGATTTTGTCCGGCACAGATACCAGGTCGGTGTATGTGCCGAAAGCAGGTGTGGCAGCCGTGAGCGCCTTCAGGTCTTCGTAGTAGATAAGATTTGCCCGCAGGTCTTCAAACGAATCACCCAGGCCAGGCCGTGACAGGGAGAGCAGCCGCAGCGTGCCGTTGATTGTTACCACGCTATTGCTAACCGCTTTGATGTCCATTTTCGGCGATTGAATGGTGCCGATGTAGGCGGGATCCCAACCGCTGCCAAGCCGGTAGTCCAGAATCAGCGCGACATAATGCGTGCCGTCTGGATCGTCGAAAACCGCCTGCAGCCGCTTCTCCAGGACAAACGCATTAGGCACCTGGCTGATGTACCCGCTCACCGTCAATTCCCCGGTTAGCTCGTTGAGAATGAAGCCCGTTGGGTCTTCGTGCGTCGGCGTTTCCGTTTCGCCCCTGGTCATGTTCAATTCGATGTCGCTGGTATCAGATGTCACCAGGTACGAATCGAGCAGCAGCCGGGTATACTTCCCAAGTTGCGCCATAGTCAAACCTCCATTTACAGATTATAGTGTCACAATGACAGGCACTTCAACAGTAACCCGCAGATACCGTGCGTCACCAACCAACAGCAGTTCGTTGTCAACATTCGTGCGCACCCGAACGTCAATCTCCTCGCCGTCCTCAGTCCAGCCGATGGTTGTCACCGTTCCGCCGAGCGTCTGGTCAGCCATGAGTTTGGCTGGCACTTCGTCTAGCACCGTGCGCACCCGGGTCACAAGCTCGCTGTCGTTGCCCCTATACTTGATCCAGAACTCGCAGAAGTAGCGGTGCGACTCCCATTGCGGCGTTGTGCCAGCGCCAAGCGTGCGCCAGCCGTAGACCGATTGCTGGCGCATCGGCGGAATCAGCAGGCAGGTGTTTTGCGTCTGGACGGCTGGCAGGTAGTTGACTGCGCTCGATTGGTCAACCGTCGAAACGTTATTGAGTGCGTCGAGAAGCGCCGCCGCTACAACCCCGGTTGTCATTGGCTAATCCAGTCCATGAATGGCCGGCCAGTATTCCATGTACTCGCTGCCGCCGCCCGTCAGGTGCTGTTTGTCAACCCGGCTGATTTGGATTGATCGAATACGCCTGACCGCTTGCGCCGTGCCGGTCGTTGATACCACCAGCCCCAGGCCAGACAGGTCAAGCCCGGAGATGGCCTTCAGCCGTTCCCAGAACTCGGCCATCATCGCCTGCGACCGGGTTTCCGTCAGCCCGCTCGTGTTGTCCAGCCCTAGCGCCTGCAATGCCCTGGCTGCCGCCCACAGGTTAGCAAGGTCTGCGAACATCGGGTAAGCCGTGGTACCATCTGATACTGGCGTCGTATAGCCCGCCTGCGCAAGCGCCCGGTCAATCTCTGCGCTGGCCGCCTGTAGCCAGGTGATGACCTGCGCCGATGTGGGGATGGACGCAGCGCCCAGAGTGCCAGCCGTGGGAATCATGGCCGATACGCCAGACACCGTGCCATAGTAGGCGGTGGCGGTCATGGCTTCTCCCATGATCGTCATGACGTCCACAGCCACTTCTGCAATCGCATACCACGCCGACCATGCCTCCATCTGGTCAATCTGTATGGTCGACCCGAATTCCAACAGCAGCCATCCGTTACCCACCGTCACATTGCTGCCGCCAACCCAAACGGCAATGGCACTGTTGTCCGCATCAACGTGTTGCACCGTCAACGACCAACGATTTTCATCTGCCGCCGCCAATAGCGTTGCTGTGATCCCCACCGTAACGATTGCCATCGCCTTATATCCCCTCTTAGCACGCGGGCCTAATAACCAACCGGCGGCACTGGCAGCAACGGCGCAATTGCCGCATCAACACTATGCCAGTATGCAAACTTAGCCTCGAACGTCGCCGCTTGCACGGCTATGTCGGGGAATGTTGCCAGCAACACATCGATTTGATCTTGCAGACCTGGATCGTTCAACACCGCCGCCAGCCCCAAGCCCTCCTCGATCAGCCCCGGCAACCTGCCCAGGTATTGCGCCAGCGCAGCGTCGAAGTCTATAACCCGTTGGATAGCCGCATAAAGTTCAGCCGTTGTCATTTCGTTTCCGCTCCTTTGTCTGATATTTCCGGTGGTTGCGCTACCAGCGCCTCAAGTCGCAGGATTAGCCCCTGCGCCCAAGCCTGTTCAGCCGGTGACATGGGCAGGCGATTCAACAGAGAAACCAGTATTTGAACATCGTTTGCCGTTATCATACGAAAGCGATCTCCTTTGTGACGGCGCCAATGTAGATATACATTTTTCCACTGGCAGTCCACACGTCCCCTTCGACCGGTATCGTGGGTGCCGCCCCGGCCGGAATACACAGGCTGGCCCGCGCCGTGCTGCTCGCGGGCAGGTGCAGCGCAGCGGTTGGCGCCGTCGTCCCGATGCCGACGTTGCCGTTCTGAAATATTGTCATCGCCTCCCTAGTTAAACC
>CALMSM010000209.1 GCA_937872425.1 uncultured Candidatus Saccharibacteria bacterium | reverse complement strand
AGAGCAGTTAACGAAAATAAGGATTTGTTGACTGCTGTTTGTTGTCTGTCGCCTGTTCGGGGGTGTCGTATAATGGTGTGAGCTCCTCAAAAACCTTAAAACTATCAATAATCGTTCCATCCAAATCCCAGGCGATTGCCTTGACTCCAGGTATATTAATCACGTGTTGGCCACAAGCTTTCTTGTATTTTACTTTTCATATTTATCTCCTTGATTGAATTTGTTATTTTGCAGATACTTTGAGCATCTTTTTGTATTCACTGTTCGTCATGTAGGTTGAAGTGTCCTTGACCCGGTCGACAAATAGCATTCCATTCAGATGGTCTACCTCGTGCTGCATGACATGTGCGATTAGCCCCTTGACCACCTCAGTATGATGGTTGCCGTGTTCGTCCAAGTATTCAATCTCAATACTCTGGTGGCGTGGCACTTTTGCAAACAAGTCAGCCGTGCCGTGACTACCTGCGCTGATGCACCCTTCCCATAGTTGCTTCTTGCGACCAATGCTTCTGAGGATGACTGGGTTAATGATAACCACACTATACTTGTTTGCATCTGGTCGGTGCGCAGTTGGCTCAATCCATATCACTGCCAGCGCAATACCGTGCCCTACTTGCGGCGCTGCCAGGCCCACACCCAGCTCGTTGGTTTGCAGTGTTTTGCGCATATCAGCAATTAGTGACTGTATTTCTGCAGACGCAATTTCTTTGGGTGATACTAGTCGAGTCTGCTGGCGCAAGATTGGGTCACCAAATTGTCGCCGTCTAAGTACGCTCATTGTTTTGGTTTTGGCTGAGCGGGCTTCGACTTATTACTGCGTCGATGGTCATGGTATTGCAACAAGTGTTTTTGGTTGTCCAGGCGCTCTACAAACTCTTTGTGCGTATTGTACAGACGCGAGTAATGACCGCTTGGAGCTAATAGCTTCAGTAGCTTCTTTTGCTCCGCCAAATACTCAATTAGGCTATAAAAGTCACCGTCGCCGCTCACAATTACTGCCTTGCCATAGTTCGGGAGCTCTTTCATCGCCCAAAGCACGAGGTCTGCATCAATATTACCCTTTGTTGGCTTCTTTTCTTCTTCTTTGTCGCCGGGCTTCTTGGGCTCTTCATTGCCGTCTTCTCCCTCAACCTGCCGGGGACGCGTCATGTCATAGGTTGGCTTAAGTACAATCAAAAACCCAACGTCGTGGAGCTGTTGATACATCGCCTCAAACTCAGGGACATACCCAATAAACATATAGGCGTGCGTCACACCATAAGCATCTGTCAGATACTGGCGGAATTTGCGCCAATCCATCTTCCAGCCAAGCCGGTTGACGGTCTGATTTAAGTTCTGACTATCAATAAATGCGTAGTTTGGTTTTTTTGGCTTTCGCCGTCGTGGTCTAATGGCCATATAACCCTATCATACACCAGTTCGGTGTTATTTAACGATTGCCGCGCCAGACTTCGTTGGCCGTCAATTGATCAAATGTTTGCTTTCGTCGAATAAGTTCAACTTCACCACTCGGACGAATCACTACTTCTGGAGCATGGTATAAGCCATTGTAGTTAAATCCCATGGCCGAACCGTGTGCTCCACTATCGTGCACAACAAGCAAATCGCCTGATTCTGTTTTTGGCATTGCTCTATCAACAGCAAATTTATCATTATTCTCACAGAGTGCGCCCGATACATCAAACACATGAGTAAGTGGCCAGTTCTCTTTGCCCAGAACCGTTACATGGTGATAGGCATCATACATTCCAGGGCGCATAAGGTTGTTCATACTCCCGTCAACTGCGACGTAGTCTTTGTGTTTTTGCATTACATACCTCACCTGCGTAAGTAGTGATCCATGTCTGCCAGTCACAAATCGCCCGTTTTCAGTCATCATGTCCATGTCACCACGACCACGAGATTCAAATACTCGCTGTATCTGCTCTGCAGCCGAACCGAGATCAAACGGTGCCTGGTCAGGCTTGTAGTTAAGGCCAAAGCCGCCGCCCAAGTTAACAAACGTGATATCCGGGCCGCCCATTTTTTCTAATTCATCCACCGCGTCTAGTAAGATACCCGCGGTCTCCGCGAAATACTCAGGCTCGATTGCGTTGCTTGCTACCATAGTGTGCAGGCCAAATTCTCTGATATTCGATCCACGCATACGTTCGAAGGCTTTTGCCATCTGATCAATGCTCATGCCATATTTGGCATCTTCTGGGTCGCCAATTATTTCGTTGCCGTCTTTGAGCTTGCCTGGATTATAGCGAACAGCAACACGATCAATCTTCCTGTCGCCGAGTACTTCCAGGAATGTTTCGACCTGCGTTATATCATCGATATTTACAGTAGCCCCTAACCTAATTGCAAGATCAAAATCTTCTGGTGGGGTGTCATTACTTGTGAAGAATATATCCTTGCCTGGGATGTCTAGCTCGCGCATGGTTAAAAGCTCTGACTCTGACGAACAGTCAAAACCCATACCCTGTTGGTGTAGCGTGTCCAAAATATCAAAGCGAGGTGTTGCCTTCACGGCAAAGAAGTTTTTGTACATCGGGCTCCATGCAAATGCATCACGCATATCTTGCGCGGTCTTTTCTATACCCGCTTGGTCATATACATGCACAGGAGTGCCAAACTCAGCGGCTATCTGTTGGCCCATTGCCAAATCAAATGGTAGACTTAAATCCTTCAAAACTTCCGTCATATGCTTACATTATAACATACTTTATAGCTTTGCGCTATCATACGCCCAGTGTAGAAGCGCCTGGCGTTGGCGCGGACGACACGATACGTCGCCTTGTACGCAAAATTTCTGCACTTGCGACACGTGGCGCTGTATATTCTTCCATCGTTTTATCTGCCGTGCATCTTCAGTAGGAATACGTCGGCCAAGATAGTAGCGGCAATACCACTGGAACCAACCACGTGGATCTTCTTCGTATATCCAGCCTTTGCGCTGCCATTCTTGCCTACTTTGGCTCGCGTCAATCTGAAACAAGTTTTGTTTTTTATCATGATGGTCGCTCAGTTTGGCGTTTTCAAACCACTCATCCGGGAACTCATCGTGATGCCCTTCAAAATAATGCCCGCCAAACACTCCAAGATTTAGCATTTGCTTCGGTGTCAAATCTGGCGTGAAACCCTCGCCAAAGTTTTCACCAGCTGGCTCGGTGAGCACATACGTATAGCGCTGCAGATTATCTTCGACGTATATAGACACAATATATCTATGGTAGCACGCAACTAGACGCCGGGGTTGCCAGGCTTTACCTCTATGACATCGCCGCCAAGGTTTTTAGTGAAGAGGCTGTCGTGTGAGATGTATAGAATTGCACCGTGGTACTGGCCCAGCGCATCTTCCAGCTCCTCGATACTTGGTAAGTCTAGGTGGTTGGTTGGCTCGTCCAATATCAGGACCTGCGGGTCACCGGCCAACATGTTAATCAGTTGGAAACGAGCCTTCTGGCCGCCACTAAGCCTTTGCACTGCCATCCCGCCATCAGCATGAGGGTTAAACAAATAATCACTCAACAGCTGCTTGATTTTCTCATCGGTGATATTGATATTTTTTTCTCGATGCACAAGCTCAATCGCATCCTGAAGGGTCATATCCAGATACTTTGGGTCAATCTCCTGCTCATACATCCCAATCGTCACGTGTGGCTCGTGCTCGATAACACCATTGAATACTTTCGCGCTCGGTTTTTTCTCGTGAACCGTATCAAGAATTGTCTGAACTAGTGTGGTTTTTCCGGCACCATTTCGGCCCTTGAGCTCAATTTTCCCGCCCACACGTAGCTCAAAGCTAATGGGTGCAAATAGCACCGTGTTCACATAGCCCAAACTAATTTTGTCTGCTTTTATAAGCACCCGTTCGCTCTTATCTGCTTTTTGCTTGGTGCGCACGCGGATGTTGCGAGCTTTGTGCTCACTATATGATTCCGCCATCTTCGTACCCAAATCACCTGCCGATTCACGATCAATCCAGAATGTTGGCTTCTCTGCATCCGATAGTTCCGCTAGTTCTTTGACTGCACGCTGCTCCAATGATTTGAATCGATGGATTGTGCCGGGGTCACGTGAGCGCTCTTTCATGCGGCGGAATCGCACAACATCGGCCTTTAGATTTGTGATGCGACGTTGGACATTCTCGAACTCATTCACTTGCGACGTAATGTTCTGCGTGTTGGACTTAAGGTAGTCAGCGTAGTTACCTTTAAAACTCTGCGCCCCACCGTCACGAATCTCCACAATCCGATCCACTGCACCCAATACGTCACGATCATGCGTGATCACCATCACCGCTTCCTTAGCGCCACGGAGCCAGCTCACAAACGAGTTTTTTGCCACATAGTCCATATGGTTAGTTGGTTCATCGATTAACGCCAAATCCGCCCGAGCACGTTGTACTTTGATAAGCTCGACCATGCGCTTCTGGCCACCACTCAGTTCGCTCAACTTGCGCGACTTAATATCTGGCGCAAGCTGATAATCAGCCAATGCCCTGTCCAAATCACTCTCAATTTCATAGTAGCCGAGACTACCAAATCGCTCCAAAGCATCACCATATACATGCATTTTGCGCATGTTTTCACCCATATGCTCAGGATATGTATCCATAATGTGTTTGAGTTCGGCATATTCGGGCAAGTCATCCAGGATGTATTCCAAAACCGTCATATGATCGTACTCATGGTGCTCTTGGCGGCTCGATACCATCACAATGCCTTTGCTCAAGTCAACTTCACCGTCAAAGTCAGGGTCAACACCATTCATCAGATTGAAAAGTGTTGATTTGCCCGTTCCGTTGCGCCCGATTAGCCCAATCTTCTCACCCCGCTGTACACGAATATCCAGCTCTTTGTAGAGCTGTTTGTCACCAAAACTTTTGTTAGCAATGAAAATATGAGCAATCATCAGTCCTCCAGTGTACCAGATAGCCTACGAAGATAGCGAAGAGTTCCACAGACCCGCAGACGCGGCGGCGTTGACGCCGGTTCGCCACATAGCATACGCTACACGACTGCCGGGGCAACCAATGGTTGGCTCTGTCACCACGATATCACCAAGTCTTGTGCCAACTGGGTACAGAATAGTACTTTCGTCGGAACGGGCGAGCTCTGAACCCTTCACACGATCCACGACATGTATCGCTGTACGAAGTACAAAGTCTTCCGTTGGAATCGCCCAAGCCATCACTTCACCTTTCTGAGGATCCTCAATAATCTCCGTATAGGCCTCAATGATCTCGTCGGGCATAAAACCAGTGCGACTTATCCCATATTCTGTACCGTCCATACTATCTGCTATAGCAAACATAAAAGCACGAGCATGTTGCTGAGAATGGGCTAGCGGTGCCCGAAGCAGACTTCGGGCACTATCTTTTGCGAGCTGCTCTGATGGTTTAGTAGCACCGTGGTAATCACGAATAGCTTCCGTCCTTCGCAATAGACCCGCAATCAACGCAGGTGCCGCCAAACCACCAGGAGCATAGACGCCACGAAACACCCCCAGCCCTCTTTCATCATCAAGGTCGTGTCCTACCATTCTTCGGGGTGTTAATTTTTCAGAAAGCACCTGATGATATGGGCAATCCTCTATCGGTGAATCAGCTTGATTTATAGCCCTACTAATTGTGCTCATCAGGCCTAGCTCAAGTTGCATCCACGGGTCACTGTGTTCAAACGCTTTTATGGGTTCGCCCTGTCGACCAACCAAACCGAGTGGTGGGTTTTTGGCGGTCAAATTCTCCCATTCATCGAGTACATTTTCCGACAAGCCCCAACTATCCGCATAAAAATCGGGCTTCAACTCATCAAATGGCGTTGCTGGACCGGCAGGACATTCTGCCCCACTTCTCCTGGCAGCCAAAGCCTCGCCAAATTCTCTTCTTCCGTCTCGAATCATACTACATACTATACCATTCTAATGCTATAAAGTACATGCTTCTAACTGGGGTGGTTCTCCGCATGAGTAGCGCCCGTTACAGGTCCTTAGCAGACCTAGGCCTGCGATGGCTCAAAAACCCGACTGCTCAGTAGCTTTGTGCGCCGAGTTACAACACCATAACTCTTGAGGCAGCCAAAAATCATTTGCAAGTCCCACAGTGTAATCTCGCTAAATTCCTGCTCTTTCTCGGACTGGTTGAGTGCAACCTCACCAAAACGTACGAGCCTTTCAAGATCCAAGATATTTATCTTAGACCCTATCAATGCAGAGTCATGGACTATCTCTGAATCCACTGGGTCACGGTCCTCGTCGTAGATACTGTACGATGTATCTCTGCGCGCAATTACGGCCTCGCCTGTTGCTACAGGAATTTTCAGTGTGTAATCATAGTCCAGCGATATGTAGCCGTCTGGGCGATAATCTTCCTCGTCCTCTCCGTCGTCATCGTCGCTATCACTGGTTTTATACGTAATGCTTCCTTCATACTCGTCATCATCGCCCATCTCACCATAGGAATGGCGATTACCCAAAAGACCAGCAACAACCTGATCTGGCCACTCCTTATCAAATGGCTGCGCTCGCTGCAATGTAATGGTGTAGCGCATAGCGTCATCTTCTTCGTCCCATTCTGCCTCAAAGCCAAAGTGAGATGTCCCTCCTCCTTTTGATTCGATATCTCGGTCCATGCCCACCGAGGTCCAATCGTCACATTGTGCCAATCGCCCAGCAGCCCTGTACAGTATCCTATCGGCAAAATCACGTATCTGCGCGGCGTTCATGATTGGTGAGGCAAAATCTTCTGCCGAGCGTTCTATCATGCATACTTTATAGCAGACATTACGGCCTTAAGCACAACCGGAATTCTAAGCCGCCAGCGTCAAATCAATACTAAAACGAATAAATGGGAAACTGTCCGCAAACTCTGCTTGCTCCCATGCCAGACGACCAAGTGCGGCCAAAGAACGTTCATTCTCTGGGAGGGTTTCAGCGTACAATGCCACATATCCAGCATCTCGTGCCAGTCCAGTCAGCGCGCGAGCCGCATTAGTCGCATAGCCTGATTTTGTCGCATCCGCCCAACACCCAATTTCTGCAATTGGATTATCGCTGTGGATGTCAATTGAGGCCACAATGACACCAGACTCGTCACGTACAACATATACATACGGCCCGCCTCCTCGCCAGCCACGCTCTGCAACATGTACAAGATCCTGCATATCAGCAATAGTAATTCTATCCCGTGGTGGCTCTGTCTGATAACGTACTTCCTCGAATATCAGTGGCTGATTGCAAATATCAGTGATTGTCAAAATGTCTTGAGCAGACATGTTGTGATACCGAACTGATTCAAGAGTGGCAGCGCCTCCGCCGTATCGTTCAAATGCTGCAAATTCTGCTGGGCGCAGTTGGGCTTCTACGGCTCCCTGCTCAGCCGCCATAGCGTTAGTCCGTTTTGCCTATGGCTGCAATGGCAACTCTATGTTGTTCGGTAGTGTCTCGGTCTCGGACAGTCACTGTATTGTCTTCCAGGGTCTGGAAATCAATCACAATGCACTGTGGCGTACCAATTTCGTCTTGGCGGCGATAGCGCTTACCAATGTTGCCATTATCATCCCACATGACATTGCCGTATTGTTTCTTCAAATCAGCATAGACACTCCGCGCTTTCTCAACCAACTCTGGCTTGTTCTTGAGAAGCGGCGACACCGCAAATCTATACGGAGCTAATGACGGCTTAAGTTTAAGCACGATTCGCTTATCGCCGTTTATTTCTTCTTCGTGATAGGCGTCGGCTAATACAGCCAAAAACATACGCCCTACGCCAACCGAGGACTCAATAACATATGGAACAAATCGTTCTTTGGTTTGCTCGTCGAAATAGCTCAAGTCTTTTTTGCTTGCCTTTATGTGGCTATTCAGATCAAAGTCAGTACGATTGTGCGTACCCCACAGCTCCTTGGAGCCTTGTGGAAAATCAAAGTATACGTCGTGTGCGGCGGCGGCGTAGTGGGCTCGTTCGTTCTCAGCATGTTCATGCCATTTCAAACTGCTCTCAGCAATTCCTAGTCGTTCCGTAAGGAAACTCCATGCGAACTCGCGCCAGGTTTCGTACGTTAGCTTCTGGTCATCAGGACGGATAAAATACTGCATTTCCATTTGCTCTAGTTCACGTACACGGAAAATAAAGTCGCGTGGACTGATCTCGTTTCGGAAGGCTTTACCGATCTGAGCCACACCGAACGGCAACTTCGCACGCATGGTTTCGCGGACGTTTTCATAGTTGGTAAATATAGAACCCGCTGTTTCTGGACGCAGATATGCCAATGAAGATTCGTCCTCCATTGGGCCAACCCAGGTTTTAATCATCATGTTATATTTGCGCGGTTCTGTCAGTGTCTTTTTGCCACACGTTGGGCAAGCCAT
>CALMSM010000208.1 GCA_937872425.1 uncultured Candidatus Saccharibacteria bacterium | reverse complement strand
TTTCAACCCAATCATCTCGAGCATTTCTGACAAAAACTTCCCTGCTGCGCCAATAAACGGGATGCCTTGCAAGTCTTCGTTCTTGCCTGGTGCCTCACCGATAAACACGATGTCTGCATCGGCAGAGCCATCACCAAACACCAGTTGCGTAGCCTGTACCTTCAGCTCTGGGCATACATCACCATCAATGATTTCTCTGGCTAATGCGTCTAGTTGGTCTTGTTTACTTATTGTCATGAGCTTTGAGAGAGAGTTTCACAAATCGAACAACTTGCAGCAATGCTATAACCGTGAGCAAGTACATGACCCAGCTCCCGGTATCAATTGCTTGCGATGCAGACACATAGCCGATAAACAGCCAAGCTACTGCAAATAGCATCACACCACGTCGACCAAGTCGAGTGTTTGCGGCTTTTCTGAGGTTAGCAGCGTGCTTAGTACTCATTGTTTTCCTAATTCTTAAGTTCACGGGCTGCGGCTTTCATGCTCAGCTGCAGGCGGCCACGATCATCAATCGCAACTAATTTTACGGTGACAAGGTCACCTTCTTTGACAACGTCACTGGTCTTCTCGACTCGTTCTTCACTCAGCTCACTGACGTGCACTAAGCCATCTTACCCGGCATAATCTGGACAAAGGCACCGAAGTCCATGACGCTGACTACTGGCCGATCCACATAGATTTTACCAACTTCTGGGTCTTCAGTAATGCCTTTAATCCACTGGATAGCTGCGTCAATCTTTGCTTTGTCTGGACTAGCAATCATGACAATTCCGTCATCTTTGATGTCAATCTCAGTACCAGTCTCGGCAGTGATGCGCTGGATCATTTCACCACCCTTACCAATCACTTCGCGAATCTTGTCTGGATTAATCTTGATACTCTCAACACGCGGTGCATATGGGCTCATATCGTTAGGCGCAGAAATCGTGCTGAGCATGTGCTCCAAGATGTGTGCACGACCAATTTTGCCCTTCGCGAGCGCCTCGGCTAGTACCTCTACAGGCAAACCGTGCACCTTCATGTCCATTTGTAGTGCAGTGATACCTTTGCTCGTACCTGTCACCTTGAAGTCCATGTCTCCAGCAAAATCCTCGGCATCAGCAATGTCGCTGAGCACGTATGGGGTGTCGCCTTCAATCATCAATCCCATGGCAATACCTGATACAGCGGCCTTGAGCGGTACACCAGCATCAAGCAGCGCCAAACATGACGAACACGTCGCAGCCATGCTGGTTGAACCATTCTGGCTCATGATTTCTGTAACGCTTCGAATCATGTAAGGGAATTCTTCTTCAGATGGCAATACGGCAGCGAGTGCACGCTCTGCTAGGTAGCCGTGACCAATTTCGCGGCGGCCAGGGCTGCCCAAGCGCTTAACTTCACCGACGGTGTAGCCAGGAGCATTGTAGTGGTGCAAGTAGCGACGTTCGCCTTCTCGCTCCATGGTATCAACGAGCTGTACGTAGCTAAGAGGAGCCAACGTAACAACGTTGAGGCCCTGCGTCATACCACGAGTAAACAATGATGAGCCATGTGCACGAGGCAACAGGCCGACTTCGCTGCTCAACTGGCGGATTTCATCCAATTTGCGACCATCTGGGCGCACGCCATCGCTGATAATTCCCTTACGAACATCCTTGTGAAGCGCTTGCGTAAATGCTTCATCATATTCTTGGCGCAGACCAGCATAATCATCACCAAGCTTGTCTTCTATTGCAGCATGGAAGTCTGCGCGCAGTGTAGCCAACAAGTCATTACGCTCTGGGTACGGCTTGCGGACGTTGTCGCCCAGCTTACCATCAACCCATGCGTCGACTTCTTTCTGAATATCTTCATTTGGTAGCAACAACACATATTCACGCTTTTCTACTCCAACCTTAGCAACCAGTTCTTCTTGGAGTTTGATTGCGGGCAGCATAGCTGACTCTGCATAACGCAGCGCTTCAACTACTTGCTCTTCGGTGGCTTCATTAGCACCAGCCTCTACCATCATGATGGCGCCAGCTTTACCTGCAACGACAAGGTCGAGGATGTTTGTATCGAGTTCTTCTGCGCTCATAAACGCCTCGGGCTTGCCGTCTTTGTTGATACCGATGCGGAGTCCTGCTACAGGACCATCAAATGGCGCACCACTAAGCATCAATGCCGCACTCATGGCAACCATGGCAACCATATCTGGGCGGAAGCTTGGGTCCATGCTCAATACTGTGGCAACGCCCTGTACTTCTTGACGATAGCCCTTTGGAAACAGTGGTCGGATAGGACGGTCGATAATGCGGCCAATAAGGATAGAATCGTCAGACGGACGACCCTCGCGCTTGATAAATCGGCTACCACTAACCTTGCCAGCTGCATACATTTTCTCTTCGTAGTCAATGCTCAGTGGGAAATAATCCATGCCACTAATTGGCTTACTGCCAACCATGGCAGTACCGAGAATGACCGTTTCGCCGTAGCGCACAATGACGCTACCGCTTGTGCGGAAACCAACGCGGCCTACTTCGAGGCTCAGCGTGCGGCCGCACCATTCTGTTTCTACTTTGATAATATCGTTGCCAAATGGGTTGATTGTCCCTGACATATGTCTCCTTTTTGTGGGTAACAAGGTTCAACCCCGCACCGGGATTGCCCGAGTGGAAAGCTGTGCTCTGTCACCCACCTACTTATTAATTATTACCGAGATTTCTCCCTTACCCTGAGAGCGCTCGTCTACTCCGCGTCCCCGAAGGAAGCGGAGCTAACCAACGTTCTTATTTGCGAAGGCCGAGTGTTTTGACCAGGTCAAGATAGGCTTTGCCATCTTGCTCTGCCAAGTACTTCAGCAGGCGCTTGCGCTTACCAACAGCCTGCAATAGACCACGGCGAGCCATGAAATCATGCTTGTTCTTCTTGAGATGCTCGGTGAGCTCCTTGATACGCTCAGTCAAAATACCAACTTGTACCTCTGGCGAACCGGTGTCTGTTTTGCTTCGTTGTAGGTCAGTGACGATCTTGGTCTTCTTCTCGGTAGAAATCATTTAGTTCCTTCTTAGTTATCACAATTGAATGTCTAGTGGTTAGGTTTCGCATGGGTTAGATGGTCCCACACTGATGGCGTTAGCACCCATTATAGCACGGCTAACCCCGAGAAACAAGCAGTTGTTTTGCTGCCTCAATCTGTTTCCGACGAGCCCACTGACGCTGGTCAAGTTCTGCCTGATGCGTCGCTCTAATTTCTGCCATCTCGTCGTCTTCACCATCGGGAAGAATATCCTCCTGAACCAATTCTAGGGCCATGGCCATCGCCTCATTCCGAAACGCGCTAGCCATGCCTGGGTCTTTTCTCTCCATCATGTGTGCATTGCCAAATAGCTCATCAATGGCACGTACTTCAAGTAACCTCTGAGCACCTCCGGCACGAAACATAGATCGGTACAGCTCACGAATAGCGTGTGTGCCGGCTCGCTTGTCTTCTTCGAACGGGTCATTATTCTGTTTAAAATATGCGTCCATAAGTACTTTTGCCGGCACGCGTTGCGTCAAGTTTACCCATGCCTCTTTCTCTGCACCGTAATAATTTGTCTGGCTATACTCCAGGAAAGAGCGTGACGCCAATCGAGCAATGCTTTCTCGGGGCGATGGGTTCCAAAGCGCAGAACCTGAATCATCAAATTGATACGTATGGCCGGCTGTTTCATCCAAAAATATGGTCGCGCCTAAATCAGTTGTTGCCTCGTTGCGAGACCGGCCCGCCCTACCGCGGGGCCGCATAACAGCGAATACCCTTCCGAACTTATCAACACTACGCCCGGACAACGCATGCCACAATTCATGGAAGCCCACCCTTCTGACATTTTTAGCACCCGAACTTATACGAACTCGTCGGGTAAGGGGCATGTAATCACCATCTGCTAGGCGCTGGTTGAGCAGGTCACTAAACCCGATCTCAACCCCGGACAAGCGGTCATCTATCTGTTCGTGCGTCAATGGAAGCCCTTGCACATCAACAGCATCGTGCGCCCGCAGAGCAAACCAGCCACAGAGCTCAGCAATTTCTATCTCTCGGTCGGTTGCATCCCTGAAAAACTCTTCTTGTCGTTGCACCAGACGCCGCACAAGACTCACATCATTCAGGTCACTGCCTGCGCCTTCACTCTCCAGGATTATATTTGCACCACTCAAAACACTACGAAGACCCCGAAGAATGGGCACTGAACGATCATGGGGAACGATTTCCTTGCCGGCACGGGGTACATCCGGGTTCAACCGCTTCAAATCATGCATCAATCGAAAGGCCAACACACCATGTTCAAATGGCTGATGTGGCCCTGGGTATGTTTTTCGCAACGGGTCATGTCTTCGATCTGCGATGTCAGCAACATGCGGGACTTCCATCTCCAGGACATCTCGAAGTCCTATTTCTGTACGTTGTGCAGACGCAAAGCCCGTGTCAGGAGTTACCGCAAGAAACCGCTCAATCTGCGGAGAAACACCAATCATCTTTATATTTTAGCATACTTATGCTTATTTTGCAAGTATTATTCTAGGGGTAGTGGGTGAATAACCGTCAGTTCTTCTATGGTTTTAGCCTCTTCGACCTCAAAAGAGGCTATCTGCGTACGACGGAGTTTGGTGCAGTACGCACCAACCCCAAGTGCTTTGCCGATGTCTTCGGCCAATGTACGAATATATGTACCTGAGCCAACATGCGCCACGAACGATGCTTCTGGCCAGCTATACGATGTGAGTTCCAACGAATAAATTGTCACGTTCCGCGGCCCCATGACAACTTCCTTGCCGGCACGTGCCAAGTCATATGCCCGCTTGCCGCCGACCTTTATTGCTGAATACATAGGCGGTATCTGTGATATATCGCCAATAAACTGCTCTAGTGCTGCTTCGACGGCCTCTGTTGAGACTTCTTGCGCATCAAGGTTAGTCGTTAGCTCGCCCTCTGTGTCGCCAGTCGTACTCGTCACACCGAGTCTGGCTGTGAACTCATAGGTTTTGTCTAGTTTAAGCAACGTATCCGCCTGCTTGCAGGCCGTACCAACCAATATAATCAGCAATCCTGTCGCAAACGGATCAAGCGTGCCTGCATGACCAACTTTGATTTTCTTGTTCCCTGTTTGGGCGCGTAACTGTCCACGTAGCTTGGCAACAACGTCAAACGACGTCCAATCTGCAGGTTTGTCTACTAGTACTATGCCGTCCATGTGTGGGGGCTATTGTACACCAGGAGTTGGCGTAAACGATGGGGGCATCATCGGTGGAGGCACCGGCGGTGGCGCCGTTGGGTCTGAGGCTTCTGGTGAAGCAGGTACAAGTGGTGAAACTGGCTCAAGTGGCTCAACAGGAGCCTCCGTTGCGGGTGCAACAGGCTCGGGAGTGCCACCAACGCCAGGCAAGTCAACATATTGCGCGCCAAGAGCCTCTATAGGAGGCAGTGGTTGGCTCGCGGCCACATTCATGGCATCTTTGACTGCATCGCGGGCACCATCAACATCAACCCCAGGCACTGCGGGAGCACTCGTAGTGTCAGCTGGGGGCGTGTCTGCAAGCAAATGTGGGCTCTGAACAGAACGTTCAAGATCTTCGAGCGTATTTGAGGCCTGTATGACTTGGTCTGCAGGCTGCTCTAGCGGGGGAGGAACAACAGATTCTGCCGGAGACATAGGTGCCAACGGAGCATTGTGGCTCAAGAGAGGTGGCTGAACACCAGCCGACGGAGCAAGTGGGTCAACAGCAGCCTCATTCTCGTTGTCCGTACCGGATGCTGTGAGCGTCCCACCAAGCGTCGGTGGTTCCAGTTTTTGAGGAGCGGCGACATCCGATGCCGGCGCAGAGTCAAGCGGTTGCAGCACGTTCTCGTGAGTTTTGGCCGGAGCTGGCTGGCTGTCGTCAACTGCCTTGAGCTGACCTTGGTCGTCAATATGAATCTGCTCGACTTCTGATGCGTCAGCGTCCTCGTTGGTGAGTTCGTACGTGGCGAGGTCTACTTCTGGACCATGATTAATCTGCAGTGAACCGTCTGAGGCGACCTGGTCTACGGGCTCCGGTAAGGTCGTTGATGGCTCTGCAGCAACAATGGGTACAGGAGTCGAACCGGCTGCTGTAGGGACAGATTTCACGTCAGCAACAGGCGCAGGTGGTGGTGTTGCTGGTTTTGGCGGCTGAAGCTTATTGGCCACAAGCTGTTGGTTCGCACCAGCAGCAAGCAGCTTGGAACTAACTTCCATCGTGTCGGACGTTGTTTTTTCATTACTAAACCGGTTCGTCTGAGCGACAATACCCGTCAAAAATGCCGTAGCCATTTGCGTATCTAGTACATCTGGCTTCAGCGCTGTTCCTAGGTCAACCAACATTTCACATAAACTACTTGCTTTGGCGTTGACGAGGTTCAAGGCTCCCATACCACTAACCTGACCAACAGAAACATCGATAACAGTAGCGTCGTGCAAAATGCGACCATGAGCTGCAATCGCCTTATCTAAATCAGCTTGCTTAGTGACGCCAAGTGCTAATACAGCCTCTACGTTGAAATCACCTTGGCTAAATACCAAATCTTTGTCTGATATTGAGGTGCGATACGGTGTTATAAAGATACGGACGTGGTTGTCTTCTACTTTGTAGCGTAGTTTGTCTGCTTTGCTTTTGTCTAGACTGATAATGAAATCACGCAAGCTGTCCGTGGTAGCTTCGAGCGTTTTGGCAGGCTCAAGGAACTCCAACACACTTGGTACAGACCCACTAAACACAGCTGTCGCGTGTTTTCCAAGTTTATTAAGCAGCAATGTTATACCGATTGCGCCAGCCAGTTGGTCAACCGAAGGGTTGGCACTGACCGTCACCAAGATGTTATTTGCTTGTTTTAACCGATCGACTACTTGAGCTTTTTGTGTATCCATTTTTTGTTTTTTAGTACCTCTGGGCCTAGACTATCACAAACGTAAGCGTTACGCAAGGGGCAATATTGCTATTTTATCACCGTGGCTGTTTACAAATCTCACCCCAGGCGCTATAGTCTAGCGTCGAACACATATCTAACCATAAGAGGAATCAAAACCATGCCAATCATCAAATCAGCCAAAAAGCGCGTCAAAGTTACCCGCAAAGCAACCGTGCGTAACGCTAAGACCAAGCGCAGCCTAAAAACAGCGCTGAAAGCATTTGTTAGCAAGCCAACAGCAGCTGCACATTCTGCAGCACAGAGCACACTAGACAAAGCCGCCAAGAAAAACGTCGTGCACAAGAACAAAGTAGCACGCAAAAAGCGCCAACTCGCAAAAGCAGCCAAAGCGGCAGGCGTAAAACCAACTGCCAGCACCAAGGCAAAGGCAGCACCAGCCAAAAAAGCTCCTGCAAAAAAACCTGCAGCAAAAGCTACCAAGCCCGCCGCAAAGAAGCCAGCAGCAAAAAAGACAACTAAAAAATAGTAACTGCCTTCTGGCCACTATTCATCCCCCTGTGCACACAGGGGGATTTTTACTATCGCTTAGTACGGACCTTGCGTGCGATCATCGAGCGCTCCGCAAGCGTCGAGCGCGTCAAACAAACCCTGCTCGAATGCATCTTGGCCATAGGTGCTACTCCCAAGATATTCCTCTCTACTTATCCCTGCGAGAGTTTCCAGCCCCACCATGTACCGCTCCAGAGTCACCTCATCACGTCCAGGCTGCCTGAAAATTACCTTCGTAATCATTTGTCCCCATACCGGATCAGTACAGCGCACTATGGCTTCTTCAGCAATAGCTTCGCCTATCAACTTCCCATCACCCCTATAGTCTGTTCGAACTGCTTCGCTCATCGCTATGCTCCTTGATTAGTAATGAACTCACTCTAGCGGCACAATCGAAATTTATACATATTGTCTACAGCGAATTATGGACAGTGTTCTACGCTACGCCTAGGACGAGGAGGTTTTGCAAAGCTTCGTCAGGATTCAACCGGCCAGTTTTGCTACGAATATCGATATCAAGCACAGTGGTGATGAGCTTTCTAATCTGCACAGGAGACAAGCTGCGGGTAATAGCGCGTGTCTTGCTCACCACATACGGGCTGATTTTGGCTTCGCTAGCAATTGCTGCATCAATCCGTGTCCCCGCAGCCTTCACGACTGCAACAATATGCAGTTGCCAGGCAAGCATTGCGATAATCTGTTGTGGCTCCACCTTCAGTTGCCGTTGCTGTTCGTATAGCTCCATAGCTTGTCTGCTCCGACCCGCGAATAATGCGTCGAGCAGCTGGAATATCGTGCTCTGCGGGCTAGATTCGGTCAGCATATCAATAGTGTCACGCGTAATTGTTGGGTCATACAGCACCAATTTGTCCAGTTCTCCGGACAACAACTGCTGGTTCGTCCCACAACGCTCAACCAAGTAC
>CALMSM010000207.1 GCA_937872425.1 uncultured Candidatus Saccharibacteria bacterium | reverse complement strand
CCTCGTTTTAGTGCAAGCTCTGCGGACCGACGCTGCTTCACCGTTGGTTTTCGACCTAATCCCCTGCTGGCCTCTTGATATTCGGTCAAGTACGCGTGAGTTTTTGCGATTGTTGCTTTGTTTTTTTCAGCAAGTTCTGCTTGTCGAGCATCTTCCTCTAGGTCGGCGAGCGTGTCCCAGGCCGTATTATGGGCAGTATCCTGCGTTACTGTTGCATCTGCGTCTGGGTGCTCTGACGTTTTAGCTGCCACCAAGTTTTGTAGTGCCGAAGCCAGCCCTCTGAGGCTATCTTCTGCACGTAGGCTATCGCCGAAGTGGGGGTCCTCGATGGCATCTGCACGGAGCTCAAGTTGCTCTGTTGGCGTTAGGTCGTGGGCAAGCTCGTAGAACTCTTGGCGCGCGCCAAGTGTCTCCCCAACGGTGATTTGCGGGTAATCTGAACTCATAATCTGCGATATTATAACAACAAATAGTACAAAAAGCAATAATTTGAAACATGGAGTATACTTCTAGGCATACGTAAATTAAAGGAGTCTTTCGTGCAATCAAAACTCAACCCATACATTAGCTTCCAAGGTGACACCAAAGAAGCGATGGAATTTTATAAGACTGTATTTGGTGGCAAACTAGAGTTGTCTACGTTTGGTGAGGCTGGCATGACTGACCATGGGGTTAAGCCCGATGGAATTATGCATGCTATGCTCGTCGCCGACAACGGTATTACACTCATGGCTGCAGATACTGCAACTGGTATGCGGGAATATGTTGCTGGTACAAATATGAGCATCTCATTGAGTGGCGACAACGAAGAAGAACTGACAGGCTATTACGCCAAACTTGCTGAAGACGGCAAAGTGGAAGAACCCCTTACAAAAGCGCCATGGGGCGATACGTTTGGCATGGTCATCGACAAATTTGGCGTTTTCTGGATGGTCAACATCACTGCACCACAGGCTTAAGCAGTCTCTGGTGGTGTCTCCTGGTATGAATCAAAGACTGCAACTGCTTGCGCAAATACATCTTCGGCATCGGCGGGCGACATAAACGCAGTTGCTTCAGATATGAGCGAATCGGCTATTGCCCGAATCTCGGCAGCTGAAGAATCTGGTCTGGCTGATCGAATATGTTCGAGTAGTGTTTCTTTGTATGTTCCGAACACAGCAGTAAGGTTGCTATCCTGCTCCATGGCTATGCGCATTTCCTGTTGTTGCTCGGCATCCTGGTCAATGAGCTCTCGTACGCCTGTGGCGATAGCATCATAATCGCCCGACTCCTCCGCTGCATACTTGAGAACAGCGCCAGCCATAAGTTGGAGCCCCTCAGGGTTGAGCGGCAGCCCCCATGCCTCTACGAATGGATGCAATGCAGCAGCGCCACGAAGTACTTGTTCTTCGGATGGGTCCTGTTCTGCCATACTTTGTTCTCCTGCCATTCTAGTATAATGACAGACGTTTCTGTAGATGCAAGCACAAGGGCTAATGCTTTCTTGACCATCATCATTTCTGGCTTTATCATATAGCTATCTATGAGCACAGATGTACAAACATATAACGAATCTCAGACTGGGGACAGCAAAGCTATCTGTGATGTGCTGCTAAGGATAATTAGTAGTGAACTCCCCGAGGCAGAAAACAAAGTATGGCACGCTCATCCGGTGTGGTTTTTGGACGGTAATCCTATTGTTGGGTACGACAAACTGAAGGATTGTGTGCGGTTGTTGTTTTGGAGTGGCCAATCATTTGACGAGCCCGGGCTTAAGGCAGAAGGTGGTTTCAAAGCTGCCGAAGCGCGTTATACAAGCGAAGACCAGATTGATGTAGCTAGCTTGAAGCGGTGGCTAGGAAAGTCCAAGACTATTCAATGGGACTACAAAAACATCGTCAAACGCCAAGGACAACTCGAAAGAATATAGCTGCTTTGCCACACTGCATATCAGGAGTGAATTATAGCCAGGTGTAAATTTGATATGAAATCGTAGCGATACACAAAACTGTTCCCAGATACGGCACGAATGACGGTATAGTTATGGAACCGCTGTGCTTTTTTGTGCGACGTTTTATGATAACAAGCGATGCGTTGACGAGCGTAAATATACCTAACACGAGCAGGCTGGTTGCCTGAGCCAAGGAAACTAGGGGCAGAAGCAGTGTCCCCAGAATCATTGCGCTCACTACTAGCATGGTAGCTCTGGTTGGCGTTTTGTGTTTAGGATGAATAACTCCTAATTTTCGAGTAAGCCACCCCTGCTTGGACAAGCCGTACAAAACTCTTGAACCCATGATTATTTGAACAATGACCCCGTTGACGGTAGCAATCATGCCAATCAGGCTCAGTATGCCTGTGCTGGTTCCTCCGCTTCGTTCAAAAACAAGCGTTAGAGGCGCTTTGCTCCCAGCAAGTTCGGCCGGGCTAATGACTGTTGTTGAAATAATTGCTACCAAAAGATAGAGCCCGGTTGACGCTAATAGCGCAAACAAGATTGCAAGCGGCATGGTCCGACGCGGATTTTTTGCCTCCTCAGCCACGTTTACCATATCTTCAAACCCAATGAATGCGTAAAACGCCAAAAACGACCCAGCAATCAAGCCTCCTGCCCCGACGGCAGGGTCTATTGCAAAGATTGTGGAGGTATCTACGGAACCAAGAGCGCCTCTTCCGAACCAAATAATCATGGTCAGCCCCAGTACCTCGATAACCGTGAATACTGCGGCCATTATTGCCGACTCTCCAACGCCCTTAACCGCGATTGCCCCCAATATAATAATCAGCCCTACACTTGCCATGGGAATCGGTATGCTAATGAATGAGTTCAGGTAGCCCGCGAAGCCTTGCGCTAATGCGGCGGCCGAGGCGATGCCGCCTGCAGTCATAGCCAAGCCAACTAATACTGAGAGCCAGCGCTTCCCGAACGCCTTGTGGAGGTATACTGATGCACTCGCACTTACTGGGTATCTCCCCGCAAGTTCCATGTATGAAAATGCTGTGAACGCGGCTGTTATCATTGCAATAATAAACGCGAGTGTCGTGCTGGTGCCCGCGAAGCCTGCGACCTTGCCGACTAATACGTAAATACCTGCCCCTAGTATATTGCCTAGTCCATAAAGCGCTACTAGTGGTAGGCTAAGCGATCGCTTAAGACTTGCGTTTTTGCTCATGCTTATAGTCTACTACAATAATGTGGCAGGTTTGGGTGGTGTACGGTAGACCCGGTTGAAGCAGCAAGGTCTGCGTTTTCCTGATTTGAGCATTGAACACAGCTTTGCCGGACGTTCTTTTCGTGTTTCAGCGAGCTTGACAGCGTCCATCCATCGTAACCAATCCCACCGTGCCATTGTAGTGATATCAAACCACTGAGCCTGGGCTTCTGGGTCGGCCGCAAGTGCTTGCTCTACATGCTTTGGAACATCGGGTTCTGGCCAGATTTTGGTCGGTGTGATTTCTAGGTCTATCGTGTCGCCGTCAGCGGCACCAATGGTTTCGCCGATACTATCCACTCTGAACCAATGACTGCCCTTGCCATTCGGTTCGAGTGGTGCCTGGAACGGAGTGCCACCGATTATTCCGTCAACCATTGTCATGCCACGTGTGGGTAACTGAGTGCTCACTTCTATTGGTATTGTAAGTACAATCCAGGGTTTATCTCCTGGCTGAGTATCGAGTCTATGCAATGTGGCTTTGAAATGTATTGTTGGCATGTGCGTCTCTGTGCATCAAGGCGTTTCTCTATAGTATCAAATATCCTAGGTTTGGGGTTGTCGCGGGTGTATTTAGTTTTTGGCTAATGCTCGTTTACCTCTTGTATGATTATTACTACCGTCCTCACCAATCCCATAAGGCGGGTCAACTATTGCAAGGTCAACTTCTTTGTCTTTGAGATTAGCCATTAGCTCCATGCAATCTATATTTTGATAAGTGCCATTCATAGTTTTAGTAAACA
>CALMSM010000206.1 GCA_937872425.1 uncultured Candidatus Saccharibacteria bacterium | reverse complement strand
CTAATTTTTGGAGAAATAACCATGATAAATTTTGAAACAATCAATAACATTGCAGTACCAAAGGGCGAAAATCGCCTTGCTGCAGAACAATGGCTCACGGCCAATGGCCTAGCAATACCTGATATGCCTGCGAGGTGTCTTCACGGCACAAATTGGTAATGTCTCGTTGCTCTATGTGCGTGACAATGTTGGCCTGGAACTGTTAGATGCTGGAGAAGCAGATCTTGCGTTCTTAGGTGATGACAAACTTGGTGAGTGGCAAGCGGATGGCCGCATTAGCGATGCATCTGTCATAGACAGTGTGCCGCTGGAATGCCGATTTGTGCTTGCTGGGCCACGAAGTGCGGTACGCACGATACCCACGCAATTGGGAATGGGTGATTTGCTGACAGTAACGACAGGGTATCCGATGTTGCTTGAAGCGTTCGCCCGTGAAAGAGGTCTCAATCTGGCAGTAACCTATACCCCAGAAGGCGGGTGTGAAGGTTTTGCCGCGAGTGGCAAGTCGGACCTGGTGTTTGACATTACCCAAAGCGGTGCCACACTGACCGACAACGAACTGCTCATATATCGCGAAGCCGATAACTTGGGCCTGGAGGTACTTGATGGCGTGACCTTACGTGAAACACCGCCAGACGCTCAGCTTGAAGCCGGACTGGTACGTATTGCACAGACATATTTTGAACGATATCGCCAGGCGCGTGAGCCACGTAATGCAGATGATAGCTATACTGTTGAGCTCCTTCGTGACCCAAACAAACTCACTAAAAAAATTGGCGAAGAGTTTGGCGAATTCTTGCAAGAATTGTTCGCACGGCCGACAGATCGGGGCCGCTTAATTGGGGAGGCGGCAGACCTGAAATACGGCATTGACCTGGCCCTGATAGCAAGGGGCGTAAACCCTGTCGAAGTCTCCAGAGAAGACATACGGAGAAATCAGAGCATTGTGGACCAAAAAACTGTCACTCAGCAGGCAGAAGTCGTGGCCAAACCGATACCAGCTCTTTCGCCAAAAGATGTAGCCTGGAGAGATAGACCGTATCCGTCCACTCCAGTGGTTTATTTTGAATATGACGAAGGTGACGATTTTGGAGGAGGTTTTGCACACTAACAGGTCAGGGCGTGAGCTCTGCTTCTAGTGGTAGTAGAGTAAAACTAAGGTATAATGGAGATTAATATGGCACTATCAACGCAACCAGTGAAGGGCGCGCGTGATTTCTACCCAGAAGACATGCGTTTGCAGAAATACATATTTGGCGTATGGCGCACCGTTTGCGAGCAGTTTGGTTATCAAGAATATGATGCGCCGATTTTGGAACCAACTGATCTGTATTTAGCAAAAGGCAACGAAGAAATCATTAACGAGCAAACATATAGCTTTGCTGACCGCGGTGGACGCAACTTGACGTTACGCACGGAGATGACACCGACAGTCAGTCGTATGGTTGCTGCGCGCCGCCAAGAAATGGCGTATCCGGCGCGGCTCTATAGCATCCCGCAGTGTTGGCGCTATGAGCGTATGCAGCGTGGTCGGGGGCGTGAGTTTTATCAGCTCAACGTTGACGTGTTTGGACTGTCCGGCATAGAAGCCGAACAAGAAATGGTCACCATGGCTGACCAAATACTCAAGAGTTATGGCGCAAAGGAAAGCGCATATACAATCAAGCTCAGTAGCCGCGTTTTAGTCGATACCTACTTGCGCGTGAACTTAGGGCTAGACGAGACGCAGACGCAAAGTTTAATTCGGTTAGTCGATCGCATGAACAAAATGGAGTCAGCGGCGTTTATTGCACTTGTAGAGGCGATATTTACGCCATCGCAGCGCGAGGCGGGCATAGCCAGTGGCTTGTTCGCATTCTTGAATGCAAAGACGCTCGCCGACCTCCCGGCCGACGTGCAACAACTTGAGGCGACGCGCTCGTTGACAGAACTAATCTCTAGGCTGAGCGCAGCTGGCATCGACAATGCTGAGTTTGACCCGACACTGATGCGTGGCTTCGATTACTATACTGATATTGTGTTTGAGGTGTTCGACACTAACCCCGAAAACAATCGCAGCATGTTTGGTGGTGGTCGTTTTGATGGGCTGGTGGCGCAGTTTGGTGTCGAGCCAGTGCCGACCGTTGGATTTGCTATGGGCGACATCACGCTTCGAAACTTCCTGGAAGCTCATGGACTTTTGCCGAAACTTCGCCCAGAAACAGACCTCTATGTTGTTGTACTGGGCGCGGTGGATGTCACACCAGCGGCCGCAGAGCTTCGCGAGATGGGTCTCAACGTGGCAGTAGACTACAGCGGACGCAAGCTTGATAAGCAGATTAAGTCAGCCGAAAAAATGGGCATGCATTATGTGTTGTTTGTCGGAGAGCAAGAGCTCGAAACGGGCCAGTTCAGCCTTAAAAACATCCAAACAGGTGCTGAGGAGCGCCATGGTCTGCAGCGTATTGTTTCGATAGTACGGGATTATCGCAGCGCGTGAGAGCAACCAACCACGCATTGACCGGGGCTGTTATCGGGCTGTCTGTAGGCAACCCAGTCCTAGCTTTGGCGGTAGCGTTTGTGTCCCATTTTGTCTGTGACTTGATTCCGCATCATGACGATCCCAGTATCCCACTAGGCTCTAAAGAAGAATCCACCATCTTGCTCGTGGACTGCCTAGGGGCGGTTGGTGTGGCGACCTTTTTATTTGTATTGCGCCCGGAGGCATGGTTTCTGGCTTGTTGGTGTGCCTTTTTGGCAACCTCGCCTGATTTGATGTGGGTGCCACGGTTTTTGTACCGTGTGCGCACTCACAAGGACAAGTTACCCAACAACCCAGTTACTCGGTTTCACGCCTGGGTTCAACCATTTGCACGGCCTTGGGGAGTCGTCATTGAATTTATCTGGGCTACTGGAATGATCACGCTGCTGGCCAATCTGGTCGTAATCTGATAGACTAGGCAACTATGCAAACAAATGTAACTCATCCATCCACTACAGAGGCTGTGTTGACGGTTATTGCAACCGAGGCAGAGCTCACAACTATCAAAAAAGACGTTTTGGGCCATTTCCAGAACAGTGTTAAAGTACCTGGTTTTCGTGCGGGTAAAATCCCAGAGGCAGTGCTTGAAAAGCATGTTGACCCTAATGCGCTTGGCTCAGAATTTCTCGAGCATGCCATCGAGCAACTCTACCCACAGGCATTAGCTGCCGAAAAACTTCGTCCTGTTGACCGTCCAAAAATCGAAGTCAAGAAATTTGTACCATTCACGGCGTTAGAATTCAGTGCTACGGTGCCAGTATTCGGCAAAGTAAAGCTGGCAGACTATAAGAAAGTAAAACTGGAAAAACCAACAATTAAACTAATGGCCAAAGATGTGGACGAAGTGCTTGTGTCACTTCAGGATCAGCTTGCAACATACAAAGATGCAGACAGGGCTGCCGCGTTAGGTGACCAGGTATATATCGACTTCAAGGGTGTTGACGCCAAAGGCAAGCCTGTCAACGGTGCAGAAGGCAATGATTACCCGCTTAAGCTCGGGAGCAATGCATTTATACCAGGATTTGAAGATAATGTTGTTGGCATGAAGCCCGGAGAAGAGAAAACATTTACCCTCAAGTTCCCCAAAGATTATGGCGTGAGCGCTCTGGCAAATAAAGACGTCACATTTACCGTCACGGCCACTAAGGTGCAAGAATCGACCAAGCCAAAACTTGACGATGAGTTTGCTGCAAAAGTAGGCCCGTTCAAGTCATTGGCTGACCTTAAGACAGATATCAAAAAGCAAGTAACTCTTGAGCGACAGCAACAAGCTGACCAAGAGTACCAGTCTGATCTTGTCCGAAAGATTGCTGAAAAATCGAGCGTAGAAATCCCGACTATATTGGTTGACGAACAGATTGATCGTATCGAACAGGCAGAGCGCCAGAACCTAACCTATCGCGGCCAACCCTG
>CALMSM010000205.1 GCA_937872425.1 uncultured Candidatus Saccharibacteria bacterium | reverse complement strand
GATCAGCGTCAGCTCCAGATTGTTTTATTGCACCTTCTATAAACTTTGGCTTCAACTTTGCTAATACTTCAGGAATCTTTTTGGCAATACCCTTGCGAAGCGTGTCGGCTTCGCCACCAGTAAATCCGCAAAGGTCTTTACTGATCTGCATAACCTGCTCTTGATACACCAGCACGCCATAGGTCGTCTTGAGTGCCCCTTCCATTTTCGGGTGTAGATACGTGATTTGGCGCTCGCCGTGTTTGCGTGCGATAAAGTCGTCAATGAATTGCATTGGGCCCGGGCGGTACAATGCCACCATCGCCACAATATCCTCAAACACCGTCGGCTTCAGTTCCTTAAGGTATCGTTTCATCCCTGCCGATTCAAGCTGGAAGACTCCAGTTGTGTCGCCCCGCTGCAGCAGCTCGAACGTCATCTTGTCGTCCAACGGAATGGTGTTTATATCAATGTCTTTACCATAGACTTTCTCAATGATACGCAGTGCATTCTTGATAACCGTTAGGTTGCTTAGACCCAAAAAGTCCATTTTGAGCAAACCAAGTTCCTCTACTGGACCCATACTGTACTGCGTGGAAACCACGCCTTTTTGCGCCATTTCGAGGGGGGCAAATTTCACGATATCATCTGGTGCAATCACAACCCCGGCAGCATGGACGCCGTGGCTACGAATTGTGCCCTCAAGCTTGACGGCCTGGTCTATGACCATCTTGGATGTTGCATTTGTTTCGTACTCACGCGCAAGCTCCACATCATCCACGAGTGACTTTGCGAGTGGGATATGTCGACCCTGAACAGGCGGCGGAATCATCTTTGCAAGGCGGTCTGCATCCGCATACGGGACCTGCAACACACGCGAAACATCACGTACGGCATTGCGTGCGAACATACGTCCAAACGTCACAATGTTGGCTACGCGCTCAGTTCCGTATTTGCGAACACAGTACTGTATAACCTCATCGCGCCGGGTGTCTTGTATGTCAATGTCCACATCTGGCATGCTGATACGATCTGGGTTGAGGAATCGTTCAAACAGGAGGTCGTAACCAATAGGGTCAAGCTCGGTAATTTTGAGCGAGTACGCAATGATGGAACCGGCCGCACTGCCACGCCCTGGACCAAATACAATGCCTTGGTTCTTACCCCAGTTAATGAAATCCTGGATGATTAGGAAGTAACCGTTGAACCCCATATTGTCAATAATACCCAGTTCATACTCTGCACGTTGTCGCACTTCTTTTTTTAAGAGTTTCTTGACCGACTCTATACTGAGTTTCTGGGATTCTTGCTCGGTTTTTTTCCCATAGCGCCACGCAAGACCCTGATAGACCAACTTATGCAGATAGGATTTCTCGTTTTCACCTTTGGGCACTGGGAATTTCGGAATCAGAATCTTGCCCAAGTCAATCGTAACCTCGCAGCGGTCTGCGATTGCCTTGGTATTGGTTATGACTTCTGGGTTAGTCTCACCCCATCGCTCAATGACTTCGAGTGGTTCGGCAACATGTAGTGGATAGTCCTTTAGCGACATTCTCTTTTCGTCAGATAGGAACGAGCCAGTGCCCACGCAAAGCAAAATTTCGTGTGCCTCTTGGTCTTCATGCCTGAGATAGTGAGCGTCACATGTGACCACCACTGGTATACTCAGCTCTTTGCCGAGTTTTATGACCTGTTCGTTGATGGTTTGTTGTTCTGCGCTGTGCAAAGGATTATCTGGATGGCCATGGTCTTGAATCTCAAGGTAATACCTATCTCCAAATACTTTTTTGTACCACATAGCGATGTCTTTGGCCTGCTCGTACTGCTCTTGCTTGAGTGCGTTACCGACCTCACCACCCATACACGCACTTAGTACGATTAAGCCCTCGTTATACTTTTCTAATAAGTCGTGGTCAACGCGCGGGAAATAGTAGAAGCCATCCAGATTGGCAATTGTACTCAGTCTCATCAGGTTCTGATACCCTGTGTTATTCATGGCGAGCACAATAAGGTGATAGCGGGCTTTGTCGAGTCCGGGCTCCTTGTCGGTGTGCTTACGTGCAGCAACGTATGTTTCAATACCGATAATGGGCTTGATTTCGTTGTTGATAGATTCTTTGTAGAAGTCGATGGCACCGGATAGGGTGCCGTGGTCCGTCATGGCGACGGCCTGCATCCCTGAGTCCTTGGTGAATTGCACAAGCGGGCCAAGCTGCGTCAAACCATCCAGCAAACTATACTGGGTGTGGTTATGCAAGTGAACGTAGTCACTCGGCGTCAGTGCTTGCTTCCCTGCCATTATCTATATTTTAACAGCAAACACTTACTTTTGCTGCTGAACTTGTACCGTATTTCTGAGGTTTTCAGTCAGCCTGCCGAGTAATGGAACTTGGCTGAACAATGATAACAGCCAAATCACTAAGGCGACCAAAATTGTCGCTCCAATTGCCCCACCAAGACCCTGGAACAAGCCTTTCACGAAGCTCATTTTGTAGCTTTTGTGTTTATCCAAGTAACCGGTCTCAAACACACTTGATACGGCGCGTCCCAGTTCCTCGTACTGCTTGGCCGACTTATTTTGCGGCTTCTTTTGCGGCATCAGTGATGTGCTTCTTGAGGTTTTCTAGCGCTTTTGCTGCATCTTTGACTGCTGCATCTAAATCAGACTTGTCTGCTTCACCTGCATGCAGACTGCTCAGTAAATCTTTGGCCTTGGCTTTTGCTAGTTCTGCAGCGTTCAGGGCAGCTTTTGCTGTCGATTTTAGCTCTCCGGCTTTTGACTGGCCTTCAGCGATAGCTTTGTCTAGTTCGGTATGCAGTTCTTTGAGTTTCTTCTCTGCTTCGTTTTTGACCTTGCTTGCTTCTTGCTTAATATCTTCTCGGGTTTCTTTGCCACTCTTCGGCGCGGTGAGTATACCTGCAATGTATCCGCCGATTCCTGCTATGATTGCCCCGAGTGCCCATTTTTTGCCATTATTTGCCATTTTTATTGCTCCTTTTATTGGTTTGTTCACGGACTGATTCAACGATACCTAGTAGAAGTTTGGTAATTGCTACCGGCCCAGCCGCTTTACCCACGAATGAGCTTATGGCTTCTGCATTGTCGGCAATGCTTTCGGCTTTTTCGGTGACATGCCTCAGCTGCTTCATAAGCTTGATGGTCATAACCAAGATAACAATCCCAAGTAGTAAAAATATCGCTAAAAACGTGGAGAGGATAATAAGAAGTATTTGTTCTGCGCCATTCATAAGCGTTATTGTAACACGTTTTTAAGATAGGCGCGAAACTCATTGCCAAATGACTTGTTAGCGAGCGCAAAATCAACGATTGTCTTGAGGTATTCTAGCTTATCTCCGGCGTCGTAATATTTTGCATTCTGAATCTCACATGCATAGAACGGCACGCCGTCATCTATCATGGCTTGCATAATCGGCTGCTGGACAAACTCACCTTGGCTAGAATCATGTGTGCTCACAGAACGATCAATGTACTCAAATATTTGTGGGTTAAGCAGATAGGCACTGACACTTGCCATGCTCGATGGCGGGTTATCTGGGCCCGGCTTCTCAACAATCGTAGATACTTTCATGATACCCTGGGCAACATCTTGCCCAGCAACGATGCCATACTGGCTGTATTCTTCGGGGCGCTGGACTTGTTTGCAGCACAAGATATTCCCACCATATTGTTCATACGCCTGCACCATCTGCGTGAAACGTGGTGGCGATGCAACAAAGAAGTCATCGGCGAAGGCATAGATAAAAGGCTCGTCGCCGATTAAGTGAGCAGCGTTCATGAGTGGTGTCGCGTTACCTTGTGGCCCCTTTTGCCTAATATAGACGAAGTTTGCTAGGTCAGAGATACGCTGCGTCTGCTCGAGCAGTTCGGTTTTGCCTGATTTTTTGAGCGCCATGCGTAAGTCGCTGCTCATATGGTCAAAGTGGTCTTCGATAATACGCTTGTGATACCCAGTAACGATGATAATGTCTTCTATGCCTGCCGCGACCAACTCTTCGACGATGTACTGAATAACTGGCTTATCGACAAGTGGGAGCATCTCTTTGGGCATCGCTTTGGTCTGAGGGAGGAATCGTGTGCCGAATCCAGCAGCAGCAATTACAGCTTTGCGCACAGGTCTATGAATCATATGTATATTGTATGCCATGCATGGGCATCAAGACAAACTAACTATGTCACCTATTGCAATATCGCCGGATTCACCTAACCCTAGCATTGGGTACGCGTAAACACCAACAACTGGTTTGTTTTTATCGTTTTTTGGGAGCTCGCGGTAAGCCTTTGGGACGTCTTTGCGATTTATGCCGCGACGTTGATCGTACCCAGGCACAGGGCATCGTGCAGTAAGTTTAGAGACAAAAAAAGCTACTCCAGCGATAGTCAGCTGCTTACCGACCCATTCGTTCTCTTCAAATGGTTCGATATCACCATCAACAAGCACACCAGGCCTGAACCGATCCGCACCAAATTGTGCGCTCGGCAAGCGACGCTGTATCTCTCTAATCGTCGCCCGGGTGACTATATGGATTGGCCGATTGGTACGCTCGGAGGGTGCTACGACCCCGCCGGCAAGCCACTCGGGTGTCTTGAGCCCAAGTCTAATGTCCGGCCGATTAAGTGACCGCTGGAATCGGCGCGCAAAATCATCACCAAGGTCAAAACATGGCGTTTCATCACCAAACTCGCTCACCGTGACGAGCTCGCCGGTAGCGTCAGCATCTACATAAAAGTTGCCGTAATTTGGTATATACAGTTCTGTTGTAGCTTCGGTTGCAATTGCACCAAAACAAGCAAGCATTGGGAGCTCTCTCTGGCTAATCCGTGGCTTGATGTCTCCTTCAACACTATCATCAAACAGAACAAGCGCCCTGTCCAGGTCAATACCTGCTGGCACTACATGAGCGACCTCGAGAGACTGTGCTGAGGCGCCAGTCAGCGGATACCGGTTTATTTCTGTGACCTCAATCATTTTGTATACTCTACACTGTTCCGAGGCTACTGTAAAATACCGCTTAGTGCCTACATCAAGCCGTGGAGTTTGTCGAGTGCCAGCAAAACGGAGGCATGGTCGGTA
>CALMSM010000204.1 GCA_937872425.1 uncultured Candidatus Saccharibacteria bacterium | reverse complement strand
CTTCCGATCTCCAGCCAAGCTTAAGTCGGAGCCAATCAACTGTTGGGTTCCTGTTCAGCAACGCAATCTCCATCACGCTATCACCAGCTTTTACAGGCATAACTAGCTCGTCGATTCTAGCCGCAAGTGTGTCTTTAAAGGGGTCAATGGCCTGAGCATGCGTAGTTGATGCAGGACGACGACTAAATAACTTCCTATTTCCTTCCGTATCCCTGGAACTAATTGGCGATATATCCGTATCCAAGAACAACAAAGTCTCCAGGCTAGCTCCTCCTATTTCACGCGCAAGTCTAAAACCCTTAATCATCGCCTCTGCTTTACCCGTATTGTTTGGGTTGTGCAGGATTTCAAATAGTTTTGATTTTCCCTGCAAAGCTCCAGCCGCATATGCGACCCCCGATGTATCATCCGATGAGCCATCATCAACAAACACCACAGCATCTACAAGATCTGCAATCATACAAGCCGAAACAACATCACCCACCGTTTGTCGCTCATTATAGGCTGGCAAAATAGCCACGGTTTCTATAGTTTGAGTCATAATTTCAATTTGGTCGGGGTGACAGGACTTGAACCTGCGACCTCACGGCCCCCAGCCGTACGCGCTACCAACTGCGCTACACCCCGGTGTTATTCATAAAAAGCGAGCGGCCGACCGTGACAACCTGGTAACAAGTCCAGGTGGGTTACCGCACGATGCAGACACGTCCGCACACGAATATTGGCATCCCTAATGATAAGTATTCAGATTATCATTAAGCCGACCACTCAGCTCATCATTAGTATAGCAACTACCCCTGACAAACTAAAGCCAACACGGCCAAATTATGCACCGAGCAACAGCCGGCTCAGTGCAAGTTCCCAGCGAGATATCACGGGCCCAATAGTCGTATAAAATACCGACACAAACAATATAACGACGATCACTCCGTAGCTTTCGATCTGTTCCATTACCCGACGAATTGGCTCCGGCGCCACAGCATAAAGAACACGTGAGCCGTCCAGGGGCGGCAACGGGATCATGTTGAATACGAACAAACCAACATTTATGTAGAAAAAGTACAGCACAGTTGTCAACGCCCAGCCGGATACAATCAGGCCATTGGCGCGGAGTATGAGCGCTGCGATACATGCAATCGCGAGGTTCGTCAGCGGACCGGCCACACCCACCAGTGCCAATCCAGTATCACCACCTTTTAGGCGACTGACATTAATGGGCACTGGTTTTGCGGCCAGGATTGGTTGTGACCCGAACAACATGAGCACAAGCGGAAGGATGACCGTAAGGAATGGATCTATATGCTTGAGCGGATTAAGTGAAACCCTACCCCTAGAGTGGGCTAGATCATCGCCCAGCTGCATCGCTACATAGGCATGCATCAACTCATGTATAGCCGTCGACATAAATATGACAAATAGTATGAGGGTAATGGTTCGCGGATCGCT
>CALMSM010000203.1 GCA_937872425.1 uncultured Candidatus Saccharibacteria bacterium | reverse complement strand
TGGTGCGTTGGCTGGCGTGCACAGGATAAAACGGGCCATCCATGCCAACCGCAATTGCAAGTCCTAGTTCCGGCTCACGATGAGCAAGAGTAAACCCACCACAACGCAAATATTCTTCCGTCCTATCTGGGGCATCCAACGCCTCCTGCAAAAGCAGTACATCAGCATGCTGAATCGCATCAAATCCACCTGGTTCACGAATCATCCGCCCAAACTGTTCGTTGGCCGTCGCCACAGTGACATTCATACGTATATTTTAAAACGACTAGCTTGGTTTAGCAAGCTAGTCGTTGGGCAGTCAGAGAAGACGACTACTGATTGTCAGGACCACGGCCATGGCCACGCCCGCCCGCGCCACCCATGAACATGCCTTCGAGTTTGGTCAAATCAATTCCATTGTCCGTCGCCCATTTTTCGAGCCCGGCTTTGTTGGCATCCATCTTGGCCCTACGTTCATCTTTGGTCAAAGTTTTGAAACTGTCTTTTTCTGACTCACGTGTGGCCTGAAGCTCTTTGAGCTTAGTCTCTATCTTCGTCTTCTGGTCTGCGGTAATCACCCCCTTATCTACCAATGCCTGTAATCGCTCAGACTGCTTTGCTTGTCGCTCGGCATCATGCGTCGCATGGTCTTCGTCAAATACTTTCTGGACATCCTCTTTATTCAGCCCAAACTTTGTCGCGATCTTATCGACAATACTCGTTTTGGTACTCGCACCATCTGTCGTGTCTGCACTTACTGCCTGTGTCGCAGTCAGCCCAGCTGCGCCAACTACCGCAACTGCCGCGGCAGCTACTAAGCCTTTTTTCAGTTTCGTCATATATATACTCCTCGTAATTCTCCACCTCTGTTAATGAGATGTTAAATGATAGTATAGTCAGCCATTCTGAAAGAATACTGAAGGTATGGCAGGCTTCCCTGAAAAACAAATTATCCACAGAGGTACAAAAAGTGCTTGTGCTTATATTGGAGGATGGTATACAATTTGTTCGTTACTATCAAAATTAATAACAGGAAAGGGTGGGCACACTCTATGTCACTAAAGTCAAAACAACAGGGTTTCACAATCGTTGAACTCTTGATCGTCATCGTAGTCATTGGTATCTTGGCTGCTTTGGTTATCACTACCTTCACGGGTATCCAGCAAAAGGCTCGTAACACCGAGCGAACAACAGATGTTAACGCCATTCAAGGCCAGGTTGAGGCATACTACGCCACTAACGGTAAGTACCCAACACTTGCTAACGTGAATGATTCAACATTCCGTAGCACAAACATGAAGGGTCTTGACCCAGAAGCATTGAAGGATCCTAAGGGTTCAGCTCAGACGCTTGTTGCAGCAGCAGCAGCTAACAGCTATGCGTACACAGCAACACCATCTGGTTGTGACAACACAGCTACTGACTGTTCTGGCTACACCCTGACAGCTACCTACGAAGGTACCGTCAACGGTTCAACCACATACGTCAAAACAGCTCTAAACTAAGCTATAAATAGTTGATACCCAAAAAGAGAGTCAGCAATGACTCTCTTTTTGTATCCCCATACACCAGGATGTTGCC
>CALMSM010000202.1 GCA_937872425.1 uncultured Candidatus Saccharibacteria bacterium | reverse complement strand
GTAGGCAACTGTCACCGGCCAGTAAAGCTGATACCATCTCGAAAATTGCCAGTCCGGTTTATAAAATTGCTGATGCTGCCATCAATACTCCAATCAGGGGTATCAAGAGCATTATTGATGCCGTAAGAGGCACAGATGAGGCCCCAGCTATCGTCAATACGGTGCGCGTCCCTGTCACCGGCGGTGATACCACTGGTCTGAAAATACCTGTACAAGTTGCTGAGGGTGCCCCCATCCAAGACGTCACCCCACGCTTGCCTGGTGAGACACCGGCATTGGCACCGACACCAAAGCCAGCCCCACAAAACCTCATTCAAGATGTTAGCGGTGGCGCGAAAACATCTGAGAAAGCTGCTCAAGACTTGATAACTGCAAAGAATAAGCAACTATCTGATAGATTTGACAGCCAATCGACACCAAGTAAGCCAATGAATGATGTTACTCCTCGTAAGCATGGTGACGCTAAGTTTACAACTGCTGCTGAGGTACAAGCCGAGAGAACAGCACTCGATGAGGCTCTTGCTGCCAAGCAAATCAATAAGACCCAACATGCGGCTGCTAATAAAGCACTTGATGAAACACCAACTGTTGATGGTCCTACTACGGGTACTCCGATTAAAGTCAAACAAGTCAAAGGTATTGATGTTCAGCAAGTTAATGATGTACCAGCTAACCTACCAGCAAAGCCTGGTACGGTTCGTGTATCGGATACTGCTGACCCGTTGGGGGCTCGGACACAAGCTGTGGCTTCACAACCTGTTGCAAGTGCCCCCACACCAATTCTCCCACCTGAAACACAGGCTATATTAGCTAACCCTAAGCAGTTTAATAAGCGCCAGGTTGCCGCTGCTCGTAACCAACTAAAACTAGCTAAACAGAAGGCTAAAATCGATGCCGAGCGACAGGCTATCATTGATGGTATGAATAATGGTACCCCCACACCAATGGTTGAGGACCGTCATTTTTCAACAGCCCAAAGATACGAATTACATGACCCTAATGGTATAGAAGATACGCAAAGAGTGACACTGGTAACAAATAAAGCTACTGGTAAAAAGACTATTGAGCGAGAAATCCTAAATGATAATGGTGAATGGGTGTTTGCCGATAGAAGAGACTATGCCAAGTATAAACAGGCTCTTGCTAACGATGGTGTAGTTGAGACAGACGCAGAAATGTTCCGCAGAATAGCAAATTATGGAGACCCTAAAGGTTCCGTTGACTATACCCCGTCTCCGAACCAACAAACTGCTAACTTTGAAAGAGACTTAGATACAGGCAAGATGAAGTATCAGCCAAAACCACAAGGTAATCCAGGCATAATTGGTAGTGGCGAGTTCAAAAAAGGTAGAGCTGGTATATACGAGACTGCTAATGTCGCTGACCAGAGAGCTGCGGCTGTCACTGAGACAAGCACTATGTCTGGTTCTGACATCATCAACCGCGCTCAGGCGAATGTACAGGCTACCGGTCGCATGACTGCTCAAGATGTTCGAGACATTGAAAATGCCTTATTTGAGAACCCACGCTATAAGCCTGGTGATCCTGAATATATCGCCATGAGTAAGTTATATGGTGATGAGGGAACTGCTTGGGGTCAAGAGGGTGCATTTAGAAACGCAAAAGTGGCTCGCAGGACTGGTACTGGTGAAACTATATCAAACCAAGCTATAAGCAAGCTATATGCACTAGCTGACGACCCAACAAGAATTACAGCCGATCATATCGCTGATATACAGCGTACATCTGACAATTTTGCCAATGCTAGAGATATGGTGAAGCAATTTGGTGATGAGTTCAAAGGCAATCCGACTCCTGAAAACTACAATAAGTACATGCAAGCTGCTGATAATTTAGCTAATGCCCAAAAAGAAATGGCTATGGCCCAGTTCAAGGCTGGTAAAGAGGCGCTCGGTAAAAATACAAACATAAAGCTCAAGCGATTAGTCGAAGATAGTGCCAAAGATGCCGATATTTACACAATGGATTATGTTGACGCTTCTATGCTCTCAAGTACCGGTACCTTCGTCCGTAACTTCACAAATGCTACTTTTGGTAGTATCGAGGAAGCAATAACGGGCGGTATAGGTTCTAGGGTTGGTTCAGCTATAACTGGCGCACCACTTGGCGGTGGGGTTGGCCGTGGTTCATTCAGTGGTTTTAAGAGTGGCGTTAAAGATGTCATTAGTGCAGCCAAAACACGAGCTGGTGTCTATGGGCATAATCCGCTTCGTCATCCAATAGAGTTTATGAAAAACTGGTCAACCACAGGCAACCAATTAGGCGATAGTATGATAAATAGTTCAGTCAATCAGAATGTCGTTGACCACTATACTCAGGTATTAAAACAAGCTGGCTACACTGGTGATGAGTTGAAAATGAGGGCTAATGTGATGGCGAGAGAGGACCCCCAGAACTTAGCTGAGAACCTCTATGCCCCGAAAGCACGACAGTCGGCTGGGCTTGGTAGTGGTATTACTAAGACGAAGGGTATTGAGCGGTTTGTCCAGCGTAAGATTGCTGACGGTATAGCTGATGTAGTTGGCAAAGACTATACACAAGGTGGTGAAAACATCGCAAAACTGATAACAAGGGTAACTATTGGCTTCCCAAGTGCGGTTGGCCGCTCACTTGCTGAGGGCGTCCAACGTGTCGTACCATTGCTTAATACTGATACGGTACGCATATTTACCGCTGGTAACCCACAAGCTCGTGCTATGGCGATTAAACAGTCGATTAAGAAATCTGGTAGTGCTGCTGTCATCTCTGGTATATTTATGGGC
>CALMSM010000201.1 GCA_937872425.1 uncultured Candidatus Saccharibacteria bacterium | reverse complement strand
GTCTCTGTCGGAGCATAGAACTCAAACAGGTCAACCCCCACCAGATCGCGCTGGGCTGAGGTTAAGAGGGTGTACAAACTGGACGAGCAATTCTGCATAATCTACCCGGCGAAAGCTAATACTTCTTGCCGCAATCTTTCAGCGGCTATCTCGCAATATTTCTCTTCAATCTCAATTCCAATTGATTGCAAGCCTAAATCTTTCGCTGCGCGTAGGGTTGTACCGCTGCCCATGAATGGGTCAAGAATGGTCTCATCCGGCTTCGTAAAATCAGAAAGAATGAACTTGAATAACATTAAAGGCTTTTGTGTCGGATGCTCGCGCCCTTCTTTTGCATCTTTAATAAATCCGTGATTGATGACCGTGTATTTACGCGACATTCTGTTAAACGATGTCCATGCAAATTCAGTATCAGCGAAAGGAACTGGTGGCAAGTTGCCGCGTTTATCCCAAATAACATAACAGGGCGACGAATAGAAGCATTGCCAAAAATAATTAGCACCAAAGATAATTTGATTTTTAGATGATGCCATTACCAGCGCAATCAACGCATCATCGGGGGCGGCATCGTCCGAATCTTCATTGGTCGCCTTTCTCGATTTATGGGACGAAGTGCCAACCACTTTGGCACTTCGTGTTATTTTAATCCCATACGGAGGATCAGTCAGCACCAAATCAACCTTCTCAAGCGTGGGCAATATCTCCCGGCAATCGCCGTGATAGATAGTCGCGTAATCGTCTTGATAGTATGGTTTCATTAGTTTGGGTACTTCACTATCTTCGCGCTTCTGGCCTGTGACCAGACCCGCAAATGATTTGATCGGGTATAGCCCTCGTAACGGCAACCTGTGATCGTCTCACCTGTGCGCGGGTGCGTCATTGTGAAGGCCATCCACCCGCCCGTAGATTCATAATGAGCGTCAAGGGCTTGCGCCTGAGCTTCAGTCAAGCCATCCCATTCAACGACAAACCGCCTGATCCTTGCAGTCTGAATTGTATTGTGCCGGCTGGAAGCATCCCCAAATTTCTGCCCGAACTCGCCCCAGTCTGGCTCAATTTCGTCAAAGTAAACAGCCCTCGGTGCGCCTGCGGTTGGAGCTTGCGGCAGCACCGCAATAGTCGGGACAGTCCAGGGTGACGCGCAAGCCTCACCAGATTCGGCCCCTTGAGTCATCCCGCCACCGCCAGTACCAACCCCCGGCCCGGTAATGAATGCGGCATCCATGATCTTGCTATCGTGGCAGGCCATCGAACCCACGGCATACAGCGGATAGCTTGGCGCGGTTGGCGAAGTGTACAAATAAACGCAGTTCACGTAATATCTAACCACTCCACCCTTGCAGATTATCCTGAGCTGATCACCCTCATTCCAGATGCCGTCCCTGTAAGTCTTATTCGGGACTGGCCCCTCGTAGACGAAGATTGAATCAGGTGGATGAGGTGTGCCGCTCGTGTTGTTCTCGGTTGAAACGTGCAAGGTATAAAGCCAGTTCGA
>CALMSM010000200.1 GCA_937872425.1 uncultured Candidatus Saccharibacteria bacterium | reverse complement strand
TTGGTGGTTGTGTGGGGCGGCGGCGTTTACATTTGTGCTGCTCGTGAACATTGCCAGCCCCCTGCCTGTGGTTGTTTCGTTATGTTTAGTGGCTGGGTTCACCCCCCTGTTGCGTTGGGTTCGGCTTGCTTGACACGCGTGCGCAGGGTGCTATACTGAGGTCTGCAAGTCTCCTTACTTCTCCGGTTGTGTGGGTTGATACAGACAGAGAGGCCGGTTAGAGTTAATCTAACCGGCCTCTCTGTGTCGTTTTAGCTTTGATTGTCAAAGCGATAGGATTATACCACCTCTGCACCCTTGGCGTCCACCTCATCGTTGAATGTCTGCCAAGCTGGGCCAACCAGGTTGGCGATCAACTTTCCGCACGTTTCCCGGTCGGCCTTGCCAAACTGGGCCAAGGCTAGTGTGCGCAGGCGGCGGGCGGTGTCTTTGTCTAGGGGGACATTGACAACAAGGGCGCCCACGTTCTGGATCCCACTGAACGGTTGGCCCTTGCGGGCGTGGCGCCCATCGTCGGGGCGGACGGGGGGACGATTGCCCCCATGATTGTTATTGTTCATTGTTTCCCTCGTTTGGGTTAGCTCACTCCCCATTTAAATGGGGAGTGAGTGTGCTATACTATTCGGCTGCCGCTTCTTGCTTCTGGTACTTCTGCATTTCTGCCAACTGCGTTATGTGCGCCTTCATGCGGTCAATCTGGTCATCCTGGGAATCATCTTCTACCAGTGGATACATACTAGCCGGGGCTTTGACGCCAGATTCTTTTAATTTGTCTAGCCAGAATTTACGCTCGTTCTTGTAGTTCAACATTGTTCGTTCCTTTTGTGGTTGTTGTGCCATCGGGGGATGCCGGGCGGTTTAATTAGTTGCTTAATACCTGGTCAACAATGCGGAGCACTTTCGATTGCTCATCAAAATCTTGTCCAGCAATGTAGCTAATCAAGTTAGATACGTATCCGCTACCATTGCGCCCGTTACTGGTTTCATCGCCTGGATACTCACTAAACCCAGCCGACTTTAGCGCACGATTCACTTTCTTCATTGCCGTTTTGTTGATAAATGCTGCCTTGCTTATCATCTGCTCATCTCCTTATTTGTTTACTTCGTTCGTTTAACTTCCTGATACTATTATACACCAGTTCTGTTTATCTGTATAGTTCCCCAAATACACCAATTTACTAATTGTTGTATACACAGAAACCCTCTCACCTTACGGTTTGTGGATAGTCATTTCGATGGATGGTTGATTGCTTGACAGGTTTACTCAGTTTGCTATGGTAGACATGCCTGGGTAGTTGGTACCGCTTGCCTACTCGCGAGGGCCGATAGTTCGATTCTATCCCCAGGCTCATAGTAATGGCGCAAAGGAAACTGAACGCATGATCATTAAGTGGCTTGGCAATCATCCAGTAGTAGTAATTGCATCCGTCGTTAGCGTTGCGCTGTGCATCATTGCAGCGATGGCGTTTGGCTATTCGTTGGCTTGGCTTCCTCCGTTGCTGGGGCGGCTGTTTAGCGCGTTGGGGTGGTGAGCATGACAGATCACGACTTTGTTCTAGCGGTTGAAAGGATGGCAGAAGGGATTGCCAAGGATTTAACACCTTACCAGGGGATTGACGGGGCTATTATGGCCAAGCAGATGATAACGGCTCTATTCCTATTGATCGGCGCGCTGCGTTCTGATCCTGCCAGTATCGGCGTGCTTATGGCGTCGCAAGATGCAAAGAACGGCAACACAGAGAACATGGAAAAGCTGCTTGAAGCATGGAATAAAAAGCATGACAGAGCGACAATTTGACGCCAAGATGAAAGCGTTAATCGGTGAATATATAGCTTGGATGCCAGAAAGCTATCTGGATGAACTTATGCAAGCGATAGAGCAAAGGCGTGAGGCAATCCAGCGTAGGGTGATGACACCGATAGAGATCCCCGCATGGCCTAAGAGGGCTGGCAACGCTGGCACAGTGACATACATGCAGGACGGGACGCACCGAAGGTAACGCAGCAGAACGGGCAGCAGGCAATAGCTAAATGGACAGCAAGAACAGCAAGTAAATAGGCAAAACTAGGTTTAGATGTACATATAATCGTGAATAATAACGAACAACCCAAACTTTACCCCAACCGATTTCAACCAGGCAACCCAGGTGGGCCAGGGCGCCCCAAGAAAGAGACAGAGCGCGCCTATCTGGATGCTATCCGTAGCGCTTGCACACCCGAAGAGTTCACGACTAAGTTGATTAACATGTTGAATAGTGGGGATAGCTGGCGGGAGCGGGCCTTCGCAATGGAAATGATAGCACATTATACCTTAGGCAAACCCGTTCAGCGTACAGAGTCAGCCAACGTCAACGTGATAGAGGAAGCATTGCAGAACTGGTTAGCCATGAAGCAGCAGGCAATTACTGTAGTAGATCCCGATACGAATAAATAGGTTAAGAAAGCAATCATTTAATAAACCTTTAAACAGGTAGCATGTATGTGTGGGTAGTAGGTGGTCAGCTATGTTGGCAAGCGTTAAGCATTGGTTGCGTGGTGTGTATGAAGCATTGAGTAAGGAAGTAGTCATAGTGTACAGCGTGCGTACATGCACCGTGCATACCCCAGCCTGACGAG
>CALMSM010000199.1 GCA_937872425.1 uncultured Candidatus Saccharibacteria bacterium | reverse complement strand
TGGCTCTGTATGACTTTGTAGATGAGCAGTTGCCAGTATTGGATGAGCTGCTAGAAAAGTATGAAGAGGCTTGGAGCGGATACAATTGGACCGGCAAATTAGACACAGACTTGATTGAAGAGCTATTTCGTGACGTGCCAGAGCATGGCGGCAAGTGGTCTGCCTGGGATTGGTTCACTTGTAACACTGCTCGCGAGAATGCAGATCTAATAGACGACGTGGCACTAATTGATGTCAAAGATAAAGCCGAGCGGATTGTCGAAGAGGCGCTTGAGCTAGCAGATGCACAATTAGACCTAGATAGCACGATCGAATATTTGACAGACCTAGTAAACGATCGCGACACAGTATTAAGCAACGAAGAAAGGTAACTATGGCTGACTTTATTTTTTGGGCTTGCTTAATGCTCGCCCTTTACTTACTGTCCGGATTATTGGAGCTAGATTGACATGAACGAAGAAATAAAAGACTTATACAAAAGACCGTGGCGCGTTCACAAAATAGGACCACTGGTCGATCTACTTGATCGCGACCATTGCATTATCCTCACTGGGGATGAACCAGAAACAGAAGCATTATTTACACTTGTTTGCCAAGTGGTGAACGGGAAGGAGTTTAATCATGCCAGTTAATGTCTATATTTCTAAGCTTGCAAACTTCTTGCCGGAGCTACAAATAGACGATGAGGCTATGGAATTTAGTCTGTTGTCTGACGGCTCTTTGACAGTAAGACTGCTTAGAATCCCCACTGATTTAGACAGTATGTCGTGGGAAAGTACGCTCCAATTGTCGCGGGCACAATTAGAGCAGCTGAGGGATTTTATAAATGAATCGCTCTGACATCTTGAACGCACTACAAATAACGCCCGGATTAAGGACAGTAGATAGGCTCTTTCTTGAGAGCCTTCTGCTAATGCCTTCTATCCCCCCAGAGCTGGCGGCAAGTTGCCAAACTCGACTAGCTAGATATAGCCAGGTTAAATCTGCGCCCGTTTCTAGTCGATTGGAGCCGCCTAGAATAGTTCGCCCGGGTGAATCTAAGCCGCTCGATTTTAACGCCCGTTATATCGACTTTGAAGAAGGTCTATTCAAGTTCCGCTTTACTTACGATGAAAAGTTGGTAAGTGATGCCAAGAACTGCCCCTCGGCTAGTTGGGTGCCAAGTGAGAAACTTTGGAAAGCTCACACAACGCTGCCTGCTTGCCGCTACGTGGAAGGAATGGCCGCGAGAGGTTGGCAGCTAACTGCTCCTGCCAAGGAAGCCTTAAAACAGCACCTAGCCGCCGCAAATATCACTCTACAAATGTCGGGCGCTCAAGATACAAAATTCAGCCTGACTAATTTCGGCTCACCAAGTTACCAAGCTCGACCCTTCCAGAAGGCGGGCATCGAGTACGCGCTGCGTGTTGGCAACACCTTAATCGGTGACGAGATGGGCCTCGGCAAAACTTTGCAGGCGCTGGGCATCATTCATAACCTCGACAAATGGCCGGTGCTTTATATAAGTAAGGCCACATTGAAACTAAACGTTATTGATGAATGCTTGATGGCCTTCGGGCCAGGTAGAAAAGTGCAGGTGCTAGATAGCAAGTCAGAGATAGAAAATGCTGACGTTTATGCTATCAACTACGATATTTTATCCGAAGGTTGGGAGAGTATCCTCAAGAAGCGCGTCGTCTTGTCGCGTGTTGTTCTTGACTTACTCAAGCGTCGGCCAGGCGTGATGGTGATCGATGAAAGCCACTACATTAAACAAAGCTCGCAGCGCTCCAAAGCTGTCATGCAAATATCTGAGTGGATAAAACACCGCTTCGCCCTATCTGGCACCCCTATGCCTAACCGGCCAGTGGAGCTAATCAATCAGCTTAAGTATCTTGGCACCTTAGATAAGTTCGGCGGCGACTGGGGCTTCAAACAGCGTTATTGTGACGCCAAGCAGATACGTGTCAAAGGTAAGATGGTCTGGGATTTCTCCGGCTCGTCTAACCTCGATGAGCTGCACAAGTTGCTACGTTCGACTTGCATGATTCGCAGACTAGCCGATGATGTGTTAGATGAGCTGCCACCTATGCGCCACCAGGCACTAAAAGTACAGCTTACAAATGGCCCGGAGTATCGCAAAGCCGAGAAAGATGTGGCGCGTTATGCCACTGAATTGAAGGTACAGGCCGAGGCTTTCCAAGCAACTATCAGGCATCTCTCGCCAGTAGACCAAGTTGTTGAGATGAGAGCCTTTGAGAAACAAGAATACAGAAAGGCCAAATTTACCGAGTGTTTATTAAAATACTCAGCGCTCCGGCAGTTGGCCAGCGCGGGTAAAATGGCCGCAGTCAAAGAATGGATAGGTGATTTCTATGAACAAAATCCTAATGGCAAGCTTATTGTGTTCGCGCATTTTCGTTCTACTCAGGCTCTACTCGTCGATATGCTCGCCCCGTATGGCGTTACAACTGTGTTGGGTAGTGACTCCCTCGCTACTAGACACGCAAATGTCAGACAGTTTCAAGAGCGGCCACAAACTAGGGCAATTGTCGTATCAAATGGAGCCGGAGCCGAGGGCATCACACTCACGGCTTCTCAAACGGTCCTAACAGTGGAGATGCCTCTAGTGCCTGGTGTACAAAGCCAGATGGATAAACGCGCCCACCGCATTGGCCAGAAGGGCTCAGTCATGGCTTATCGGGTGATAGCTCAGGGCACTATTGATGTCGACGTTGACCTCATGAACACCCAAAAGCGGGCCGTATCTCAGGCCGCGCTTGATGGTGTCACTCTTGGGGATGAGCAGGTATCGACTGAGTTAATGTCGGATCTACTTGAGCAACTTTCGCAGCGCGCATAGATTCTAGTATCATCTCAGCATTTTCTATTTTCATCTTGCATTCCTGCCACTGCTTAAGATGTGAATCGCCGTACCCGTTTAGCACCTTCTTGAACTTCTTCGCTCGGCGCTCGTAGAGCCGTTCTATGTATTTCTCCACGTCTTTTATGGTGATTACGAATTGCCCTTTCTCTAGTTTCATTTGCCCGCCTTTGGTGGCACAACTTCTAGGTGTAGAACTTCGGGGTACGTGGCTGCATCGCGCTCTATCTTCTCTTGTATTGCTTGCCGAACATAGATAACATAATAGATTGATTTCTTTTCAATCAGATAGTGTATCTGCGTGTTCATCATAGCGGGGATGTTCAGCAACTTAGTGATTGGCTTCATGCCAGCCTTGTATAGCGGGTCATATCCTCTGCTCAAAATTCTATCCTCTTTGAATAAGGGTACTGTGGTTTGTCTTCTGGGGATACCAAGCCTAATGGCCGAGGTTTCGGTGCTGGCTTAAATTTGTGGTCTTTTAGTTTCTGCATCTTCGGCAAGTAGTCATTCTGTAATGCCACTATATATGGTTCTATCTTTTCGAGTGAGTCTTCGTAGACAATTAGTTTACCGTTGTCGCCCCACTCGAAAACTTTGGCTATCTCAATCAGCATCTCAGCGGCGAAGTTGGCTATCCTAGTTGCTCTGTTGATGCGTTGTCTCTCTGTCTCCTTGCCTTTCTTGCGCTTAATGGCGTAGGCTTTCTTGGCTTTGTCGGCTAGCATCTTTTGCACTTTCTTCATTTCTTGTACGCGCATCGCTTCGATGGTGGTATCAAGAGTAATTTTGTGCCAGTGCGCTTGCCGATTAACTCGCCGGTCAACCAAACAGAAGACGCACCGCTTCGTTGGCGGTTTCGGGTTTCCACATCTTCTGCATGTGGTATTGAAAGGCGTTAAGAACTCACTCAACTTCTTCTTCTCGGACCTCTTCTACACCGTCATAACAGAATAGCCCACACTCTGGCAGTGTTACATCTTCGTGCCGCCCACGCTCTGGGTCTAGCTCGTCAAGGAATACTCCTTTGATACAGCTATGGCCTATGTCTCTTTCGAGCAGTGCCATTCTGTTAAAGACTTCAGGGTGAGTCACTCTAACTTTATTCCAGTAGCCCATCCCCCCTTTCACGCAACCGATGCAGTTAGCGTTGTTATAGCCAAGCTGATACATGCGCGGCAATTCTATTCCTTGTGCTTGTATCTTCTTGAAGCAGTCTTGTTTGGTTATAACGCTTTCTATCAATGGGAACCTAGCGTCTACTTCTAAGTTGTTCTCTATAAAGCGTTCGGACCTAGTGACCTCTTCAATCGTGAAGCCGAAGTATTGAATATCACCAGGCTGTTGAAAACGCTGGCGAACTTTTTTCTTCATCTCGACAGTGCAAAGAGCACCAGCGGGCCCATTGAGGAACCGGCGTTCTTCCCACACTTGCCAACAGTCCTTGTACTTGGCTGACCTTAGCTCAAGCACCGGGCGGTTAAACCACTCAGCGCAATCATTAGCAAAGCGGTCATTGTCAGGGTCTTCATTCTCGACTATACAGCGAACAACAATCGTGCCAGGATGTTGTGCAATGGCAAGTTTGGTGGCTACTGCGCTAGCGGCTCCGCAGCTAAACCAAGATACATGTCTCATTATCTCTCCTAGCTGATTATCTTAGGCCCAGGCGTGTTATCCACGACTAAGCTAAGCTTGCCTATCTCTGTGACTTCCTTGAACGGCAGCTTCTGCATAACTTGGGTCATCACAGCATCAAGCTGCGTAATGCCATCGTTAACTGGTTGGTTAGATTGGACACCGGCAGCGATTAGCATATCAACTACTGCTTCTAAGTCTTGAGCTATCTGGATAGAAGCGCTTACCCAGTCGTTGAGTAGCTCTGGCGTGATGAAGCCTTGCGCTAGCCGGTCACGGACAAGCGCGGCGCTGTCGCATGTCGGGCACTTCTTTATTCTGTCGTGGTCAACTACTTTCATGCCACCACCTCCGCTGTCTTCTTGCCGGGGCAAGATAGCTCATCGGTTGCGCCTTGCGCGTCATATTTACTATAAAGAGGCCGTGATTTCTTCCCGCACTTTGTACACCGCATAATCCAAACCGTCGTTTGTTCGTCACATTCAATTTCTTGAATTTCTATATCGTGCTTTTCCATAATTACCTCCCTGTTAGATTCTTGGCGCCCACGTAGGCGTTGATACCAGACCCGGTGCATACTGCCAAGCCTTCTAGCGGCTCGCAGCGCTTACTCACCCAACAGGCGGGTCGGTAGACTCCGGCGTTCCAGGCTCTGCGTATTCCGCTTCCAGTTCTGATAGCCGTTCTCTTAGTGATTGCAAATAGACCTTTGATTGGTCCGGCGTGAGCGGGGGCCTGGGCAAATCCGTGCGCGAGACATAAGACAAGGATTCCTCGAAGAATGCGCTTTGTCTTCGCATTCTGTTTACTGTTTGCATGTAATTTTCTGATGGACATTTTTTCTGCTCCTGTCGGATTTTGTAAGCTACACTACCCCTGCTCATGGCTCTAGCCATGTAATCACCACACATGCCGTTCATCTCATTGCTTTTCATGCCAGAGATGGCAGCCATGATGTATAAGTCTTCTAGGTCAATCGAGTAGACCAGTCGCCCCATCCCTTGCGAGTTTGTCGAACTTGGCTCGCTCTGCGATTTTGGCTCTGCTTTTTTTCTTGTTCCAGCCATTTACGAATCTCCTCATGACTAATTTAATCAAGCCTGACCGGCTTCTGACAATCTTCTGTTCCCGTGCTGCTTTCTCGAACGCCCTCATCTCGCTCGGCAGCACGTAGATTGGGTATGGTGTACTGGTTTCCTTCGGTTTCACCCGAACTATCTTTTTCTTTGGCATTAGCAGAATGGTTCCTCAAAATCATGCACTACTGAATCCAATGTGGCCTGACAGCAGCTCTGGTCCCAAATCTCGGTGGTTCTTTTCCAATTGGCTACAGCCGCAGGGTCGCCACCGACAGTGGTGTCATTTAGTTTTAGGAAGAAATCAAGCACGGGCTGCCTTGACTTAGTTTCTCCGCATTCGCGAAGCAGCTTGTGTAGCCGCTCGACAATGGTCGCGTCACTCCATGTTGGCTTAGCTTCGCCCTTAAGGCTAGCCAAGAAATCGTCCACTGCTCTCATTTCCCTAATACCCCACTGAGATAAATACTGCCGCTTGTGTCTACGTTGTTCTCCCTAGACCATTTGATCATCCGAAGCACTAAACCGTCAAAGTTATTGCCAGTGGCCGCAGCGACGGAGAGTAAATACATTGCGGCAGATGCCTTTGGCCCCACATTCATACGGGTAGTTCCTCGTTCACCTTTTTCGTATTCCACTGTGGCCACCATTGCTAAGCCGTGCTCATTGCAAAGGTTGGCCACCTCAAGTAGTTTTGGTGCTATCTGTTCGTCGTAAATTTTCTCACTCATATGTGTATCCCCTCCTGCATCGAGCTTGTGCCCCATGTTGTTGTAATGTCTACGTGTCCTTTCCTGCCACCATCGCGCACCTTAGCTACTTCTATCCTCAGCGGCGACCGGCCTAGTTTGTCGAGCGACAAGCGCACCTGATTAACGATGTCTTGGTTCTCTTCCTTCTTCAAGTCTTTCAGCGGCTCTTTATGCGGCACCTTTATCTTGTAGGCGTAGCCGTTGTTGTGGGAGAAATGGCGCCAGAGCATCTCGTCGTTAAACGGGTTGAGGATAATGCAATTATCGGCACGATAGACGATTCTGGAGCTTCCTAGTACGTCCTGTAAGGTATAGACGCTACCATCTGACTTGCGCAGCTCAACTACCGCCACAACGGCTCCTAGCGGCGCCACAGCATCACGTAGCAGAATCATATCCTCCACTTGCCGTTGCTGCTGCGCCATCTCTGTCTTATAAATCTCAGGGTCAACTGGCCAGATGCCCATGAAGTCAGCGATGACCAACACTCGGCTGCATTTGCTCGCGGCCTTCAGCGCGTCGGCTTCATTCACCACGCTGGCGGTATCGAATACAAAACCCTTTGGTTCGTCGTGGTGCAGGAACTTCAGCTTTGGCATAATCTGGTTTTCGAGAATGTCGATAGCATCATTAAGTTCTCTCGATGGGTTTCTGCCCATGCGTATCATGTCCTTGTAAGATATGCCGGATAGGTAGCTAAGCATCCTCAATCTGAGAGTCATAGGAGACATCTCTAATGTCGCGAACACACAGCAGACATCGTGGTTCTGTCGAACAGCTTCAAGAGCCCACTGGCATAAAAGAATGGTCTTTCCGATATTCGTTGGACCAGCGACCAGGCACAGTCCTCTCAGCCCTGATAGCAGTTCGTCGATGGTTGGCAATGACCGTTGAGGGATACCTAGAAAGTCTCTCTCACTGGCCTCAGCTAGAAACTGCAAGTCTTTTGATAGTAGTGTCTGTGGTGCCTCGGTGGAAGTCTCGTACCCAAGCCTGTACTGTTGATGAATTGCCTGGGATTGAAAGCGAAGTTTCTCAAGAGCCGAGTCGGCGTCAGTCCCTAGACTCGCGACTTCGACGAGCAGCTTCTGAACCGCTTTACCCTTTTCCTCCTGCATTTTACGGGCTCGTAAATCAGCACGCAGTTGTAGTATCAGCTCAAGAGGGATGCCGTCAACAAGGGTCTGGACCTCTGGCCAGAAGTACTGACGGAGAGTGATAACGCGCTTGGTATCGTTGATAGACGCATCGTAGTCCAAACAAAACGTAAGGTAGGCATGTCGCCCTGCCTCAGTTCGCAAATCATAATTTCTTGCGAATAGTCGAGCGCGAAACTTATCTGAGTGAATGGAATCATAGTAGAGCTTGTCAAACTCATATTTCGGTTGAAGATTGGCTGCATTGGCTTTGTCTATCCACTCGTCCAAGTCTTTCGCGTCGGGCATAACCATCACGAAAATATCTGGGCACTTCTTCGCTTTGTCAGCCTTGGCTAGCGCTTTCTCTAATCCTTTGGCTCCAGCAATGTCGGCATCGGTAATGAAGGTAACTTGTTGCACTCCGTAGCTGTAGAGCTTCTCCCATCGGTCTTCACTGAGAGCGCTGCCGCTTGAGCCAATTCCCACAACACCATCAATGCCGTTACTTCTCGACTTGAATGGATCAAGAAATCCCTCCACTGCAATGATATTGGGACCAGCAGCCAATGCCTCTTGAAGCTCGATAGCAACAAGGCTTGAGATGTTGGTGTCTTTTGTGTTGATATACTTAGGTTTG
>CALMSM010000198.1 GCA_937872425.1 uncultured Candidatus Saccharibacteria bacterium | reverse complement strand
CACGCACCGCTACGTTCTATGAGGCGCTAGGGTTCCGGATGGGGGCCCAAAATGACCTTCAGCTGACAGTCTATGTAAACTGGTTCTCCATAACGTTCTTGGCTCAAGGTGCGGAAGACAAATCAGAATTCCAGAAAGAAGCCAACGCTCGCGAAAAAGGTGCTGGACTCTATATAAATATCAAGGTAGACAACGCCGATGTCGCGTATGCTGGGGCAGTTGCAAAGGGGCTAACCCCATCAACAGAGCCCAGAGATTGGCCTTGGGGTAATCGAGAGTTTGTTGTACGTGACCCTGACGGGTATAAACTTGTCTTCTTCCAGAAAAAATAATCACTCTAAAGGACAAGCACATGTCGTTCCAAGCATATCTAGACAATATCGAAACTAAAACCGGCAAAACACCAAACGACTTCATTGACTTAGCTCGGGCAAAGGGGCTCGATAACCCCTCAACAAAAACACGCGAAATAGTTGCGTGGCTCAAAGCAGACTTTGGCCTAGGACAAGTCCATGCAATGGCATTAGTGCACGTGATCAAACATGGTGCAGACATTGGAGATAAGCACGTTGGTAAAACTGGTAGCCACCGGGACGAGTCAAATACGCTCCGACTGACCGGCAAAGATACTTGAAATATTGCTTTATATTTATATCTGTGTCATAATATATTTATGAGCGAATCTCTTATTGTCATCCGCGGGCCTATTGGTGTGGGCAAAACCTCTGTTTCGAAGGCACTTCGCGACACGATGCCGGACCGAGCTAGCTGCGTAAAACCTGATGCACTCAAGCTTATGATTGATCCCAATAACTCAAGCGATTGGCGCCGACAAGTGGCCAACGATACAGCCGGTTTCCTCACTGGTCAGCTTCTTGAAGTGCCCCGAACGGCAATCGTAGAGGCCCACACAAAGTATCCCGAAGAGATAGAGCGCTACGCCAAGATTGCTAACAGCCATCGAGTGCCCCTGGTTAACGTATTGCTAACGGCACCGATTGATGTATGCATGGAGCGGGCGAACGGTCGAGACATGACAGGCATTGGATACCCTATCGATGAAGAAATGATTCGAGACTACTACCAAAACTTGACTGCCCTTCCTGGTGAGCTTGAGCTGCAAACCGGGCGTATGGGCATTGAAGAAGCCGTATTCCTCATCCAGGAACGTATTGCGGATATCCAGTTTTAGCTAGCGTTGTTTGTAGTAGTTGTGCACAGGAGTGGACAGCAAACTTAGCACAAATGCGAGGAGGGTAAGCCCTGTGTTGCCTAATCGGCTGACTGCAAATACTACGATGAGCGTTGGGATTAACCAGATGAAGAACTGCTTGCGACTAATGTGAAGTCTCAAAAACTCCGCACCCAGGTAGTAGTACGGGAATATCAGCACAACCAGAAGCGTACTTGAGATTAGGCCAAATATCAGCACAACAGCTAGACCCTCCCAGAAAGGGCTGCCAAGTGCCAATGGTATAAGCGAAACAACTGCCGTTGCACTTGTTGCAAACAGCGGACGGAATCGCTCCCGAAGCGCTGCTACTGCTGCATCAACTGGCTCGAGACCTTGTTTCCTTGATTGGTTAGCAAAGTCAGTGAGTAGAATCGTGTTCTTGATACTCAACCCGACCAGTGCGAAGAACCCAAGGAGTGCAAAGAAACTAATCGCATTGTTTGTAATGCGCAGACCCAACATGATACCGAACAGACTGAACGGGATAGCCATGAATATCAAAAGGGGCTGGAGCAATGAGCGGAACTGAACCGCCAATAGTACAAACATGACGAGCAGCATGATTGGAAAAGCCAAAGCTAGCGTTTTGAACGAGTCCTGATTCTCAGACTCCTGACCCAGGTCAACCTTGAATGCATCAGCAGGTAGTCCATAACTAGCAAGCCTCTGTTCATTGAACTCTTTCTCTGTGGCAGTTTGCGCCAACGTTACCAGTGTACTCGTGTCGGTTCCATCAAACCCAGCCGATACGGTTACGATTGGCTCACCATCTTTGCGGATGAACTGGTCAGGACTAGATACGGTTACATTTGTCAGCCGAGCGATCTTGCCGCTTGGGCGCTTGAGCTCTGCACTAGACAGATACTGGGCTAGGTCGCTTGCTGCTTTAAATGCTTCCTCTCGTTTTTCGGCGCTAATCTGTACCACAAAAGAAGCTGTTGGTGGGCCAACATCGAGTTGGCCGACTGACACCCGTGCCTCCTGGAACTCAGTGTCAAATTTGTTCTGAAGGTTGCGGACAATCTCGGGTGATTTAATATCTCGTTCGTTGTAGGAAACAATCTGAATCTGCTCGGTAGCGCTCTGGGCACTGCCGGTCATGAAGTACGAGGCTTGTTTAAAGTTCTCGTTTATCACGCTGCTGGCCAGCTTGTCCGCGTCAGCAGAGATTTTCTCAGCCTGCTCTACGGTGGTGCCCTGCGGGAAGTTAAGCTGGAGCACAACGCCATTAGTATCTTTGGTCGGCGGGAAGATGTTGAATACGACGTCTTTTGCAATGAACAAACCTGCCATGATGAATACCAAGCCAATAAATACAGCGCTACCGCCAACGGCAAATAACTTCTTGCGCGAGTGTCGCGCCCAGAGCATTGGACCAGCGATTATATTCGCAACCCGGTTTTCGAACCCAGCCGCAACCTCGACCACTGCTTTGGCACCCATTTGTTTCCTACCAAGAAGCAACGATCGAGCGAAGAATGGGATAAACACGAGGGCAACGACAAGACTCAGCAGCAACGCAGCAATAATAGTGACCGGGACAGCTTTGATGAAGCTGCCTAGCACTCCACCCACAAATAGTAATGGCGCAAAGCTCAATGCTGCCGTGAGAGTCGCGGCTAACATTGCGCGGCTTACTTTCTGGGTAGCTTCGCGAACTGCTTTATGCCTGTCTTTGTGATGATGTCTAGCTGCGTCTATCGCCTCCACCATGATAATCGTGTCATCGACTATAAGGGCAAGTGCCAAAATAAGGGCAAATAGGGTTATGACATTGAGTGTATAGCCTATCAAGTATAGGAAGCCGAGTGCAGCTAAAAGTACCGTCACCATCGACACAACCGTGATAAGGGATGCTCGAACAGCAATGACAATTGAGCTAACAACCAAAACTGCTATGAGGCCTTCGAGCAGCACTCTTTGCAGTTCACTGATGTTTTCTTCAATCTGGGGCGCAAAGCTTGCGCTGATTTCGGCTTTGTAGTCCGAAAACTTGCTGTCTTTGTTCAGATTGGCTAACGCATGTTGCACTTGGTCGTCTAGGTCCAGAACATCCGCGCCGTCAACCGCTGAGATGCCTATGATGACTGAGTTGTAGTAGCTATTCTGATTGTTGCTTCTGGTTCCGAATCTGTCAAATGACTGCTGCACGGCAACGGATTTGCCGGTCGCAGGGTCAGTGACGGTTTCATAAGGGTTTTTGATAAACACATCTTTGACGAGTGGCAAATGCTGATTTCGCAACCAGGCAGCTGCCTGCTCAGCTTGGCCTGCCAGATTAGCTGTTAGCACATCGGGCTTCTCAGTATAGAACGATACAGCAACATCAATCTTTTGAGTGTCCCCACCAGTCGCACCAAAATATGGCACATTGTACTGCGGTTGCACGGATTCGGGGAGCCGACCAGAGTCTTTGACCTTTTGCTCAAGCGCTGCCGTTGCTGCCTTGCTATCGGTGCCTTCTTTGTACTGTACGGATACGGTAAAGAAATTGGCCGCACTTTGGCTCTGCACCGCACTGACGCCTGGCTGTTCCAAGGCAATTTCTGAGATTGGTTTTGCGACTTGACTATCTACTATGGCCGCATCATTAACAAAATAGCCACCGCCAACAACTGCAAGGGGGATATTGATGCTCGGGAAGCCTTCACGCTGCAACAGAGTCGTATAGCTGGCCACCCCAAACACGGTCACGACCAACCAAATAATTGCAGTTAGTCGAGCTCGCTCAAAAAAAAACAGTGTCATTCTTGGCAAAAGTTTATCCTTGGGCGAACTGTTGGTGTTATTTTTAGTCATAGTGCCTCTTTTCTTGTATGTATCGTATCAAACATTATGAGCCCAGTGAAGGGAGTAACTTGAGGATAAAAGACCCTGTCTTGGAGCGCAACCTGAATATTACTGCCTGCGGCTTGAAACCAAGCAATATCTGGGCCTTGGTTAGCACTAAAGCCCTTGGGAAATCCCTTAAGACGAATTGACAGACTTACGAATTTGAACGATTAGCATTACATAGAATGACTGGTACAATAAAACTATCATTAGATAACTAGGGAGATTTTATGCCAAAGTTAGCCGTATTACTTGCGGGGGCAGGTGCAGTTATTGTCGTGGGGGGAGCCGTCTTAATCGTCACAAAAAAAGACGACAAACTGACATCCGATACCGCAAACTCGAGTAGCCAAGAACAACCCGCACCCATAACAGTAGATGATCCAGATGGTGATTATGCATTCTTCTCTGACACAAGCGTCACAAAGCACCCTGAAAATGACGTAAAGTTTGGGAACGGACAGACGTTGACATTTGAGTATGATGGTAGCAAGACGGCAAACGATAACTACGCAACTTTGTCATACCAGTTGTACTACATTCAGAATGACGGAAAAGTGCAACCGATGGGTGGTGGTAACCTAGAAGGTCGTGGTATTGGGTCGTTTAGCACGTCAGACAAAGTATTCGACTCAGCGGCAGAAGGCAGAAAAGGCTTCCTCGAGCTTCAAGGGACCTACACTGTTGGCACAGCCGGAACAAACGTCAAACTCGGCATGTACCCAATCCAATTTGATATAAGCAAATAGAGTCGCAGCGATTATCAACGCTACTGACTGTTTCCTAACTGCTTTTCGAGCTTTTTAATATTCAGCTCAATCCCTCTGCGTGTCAACAAAATAAGGGTATCATTTTGTAATTTATGCAGCTCCCTGCTGACTGTTTCCCTGGCAAGCCCGCTTCTGGCCGCTAAGGAATATTGCTTTGCATGTATCAATACCCGTGTGCTGTCTATCGTTTCGCCAAAACGATACGCTTCTATTAACAGTTCAAAAATCAAACGATTGCTTGCTATCCCACTTGTTGCCAACACAAGCTTTTGTAGAAGAGCGTCAGTACCTTTGTATACCCTACTTAATAAGTCAAACATAACATCCGGGTTTAACCGCAAAAATGAAACGGTTGCGTCAGCATCAGCACATTTTAACCTCACGTCAGTGTGCGCAGCATAAAAATATGTATTTGAGCCCCTGTTGATTGCCCAGGACATAGGAAAAAACGCACGTGGTTTAAACATATTAACAGTCACTCGGTTCCCCTCTGGTGTGATGTCATATTGCTCGACAATACCCTCGAGCAGCAACATCACACCAGCTGGGTCCTCGCCAGCACTGACTATAACCTGGCCTTTGGCGTATGCAAGGAGTTTGTATTGACCAAAATAAGTATCAAGCTTGTCCTGTACTGTTTGTTGCATCTGTATCCTTTTACAAAAACATGACCCTGATCACATACACATTGTACACAGAGGCTTAGAATAGACATAACCATTAAATGAAAGGTCATCATGTCAAAAACAGAACGTAAAGTAATAGACAAGGTTTTTATACTCCTCGGAACCGCAATGGCGGCAGTCCTATTAGTAGTCGGCGCACTATCTTGGTATGGCTATCGATTTGCTACCAATAGCGTGAAAACAGAGTTATCTCAACAGCGAGTATTCTTCCCCGAAAAAGGTAGCGCAGCCATAGCTGCCCTCCCGGAAGCAGACCAAAAAGAAATCAACAAATATGCAGGTCAACAGCTCGTCAACGGGCAACAAGCTAAAGTGTACGCGAACAATTTCATCAATGTTCATTTGCATGAGGTTGCCGGCGGCAAAACATACGCCGAAATAAGTACCGAAGCGATGAAGGATCCTACCAACGCAAAGCTACAAGGTCAAAAAGCAGCTTTATTCCAGGGCGAGACTCTGCGTGGCTTATTACTTGGTAGCGGATATGCGTACTGGACGTTTGGGATTATTGCACAATACGTAGCAATCACCGCTTTTGCTGGCGCCGCTGCAGCAGCCGTACTTGTTTGGCTTGGCATGAGACACGTGACAAAGCTCAAGTAACCATCCCGCAAAAATTCAGCATAAAATGAAAATCCGCTCGGCGAGGAGCGGATTTTCATTTGGCTGGGGCGAAGGTTCCTTAAGATAACTTTTTCTCAGCAAGAAGATGATCCGATTGTCGATGTTGATGAGATTCGAGAACTGCTCGATGAAGAGATCAAGGAGTGTGACAATGAATAATTCAGCCCTCTTTAACAACAATACATTCTATAAAGCATTCGAGCGTGATTTGAGACGTGCTAGGCAGTCTGTAGTCATAGAAAGCCCCTTCATTACCAGAAGAAGGATGGAGCACCTGTTGCCGCTACTGACAAAGTTGCGCCGTGAAGGCGTAAGGATAGTAGTGAATACCAGGAGCCCAGAGGAGCATAACGAAGAATATGCTATCCAAGCAGAGAATGCCGTAGCGTCAATGCAGGATATTGGCATAAAAGTACTCTACACAGTTAAACATCACCGTAAACTGGCCATAATTGACGAAGAAATACTTTGGGAAGGTAGTTTAAATATTCTATCCCAAGGTGATAGTTGTGAGGTCATGCGTCGGACTGTATCGAACAGTCTTGCCTGGCAGATGATATGTTTTACTAAACTTGATTTGGCTATTCAGGGAAGTCGTTGATGTTGATATCGAGTACTTTGGATAATTTCTTAATGGTCGGATAAGAGGGCTGTTGAATGCCCTGCTCAATCTTCGCAATAGTATTAGAATGAACACCCGTTTTCTTGGCGAGCTCAGTTTGAGTCAGGCCTTTGGCGACTCGAGCATCTTTGACTAGTTTTGCTGCTGATTTATTACTCATAGGTTTCTTATCTGTATTATATCACTACAAAAATAGTTCATGCCCGCTTGCGGGATATACAAACTATACTCACTTCAACGTTACCATATTCCCACAAGGGAGCTACCCTGATATGATTTTGCTATTTACCAAAATCAGTAAGTACCAAAACTATCTATCCTGATATCTTTTATATTAACGCCAACGTCCAATAGTAAGTGTTCGGTGCTTTCCACCATTGCCTCAGGTCCTGCGATAAAATAGTTGTGAACTGTATCCTTTATGAGCGAAAGTAATAACTTATCACGTGATTTTCGCTGCAGCGCCATAGTTTGGACATACGAAACTGATATGTTGGGAAACATACGTTTCCATTCTTCTAATTCGTCTTTGAATAGAAAATCGTCACTTTTATTAAGATATATGAGCTGAACATCATTTTTGGCATGCAAATCAAACATTTCTTTGAGCATACTTCTGAAAGGAGCTATCCCTATACCGCCAGCGATAAGCACACTAGATTTATTATCACTCAAGTGAAAGCCATAATCATTACCATATTGGCTAATGTACATTTTGTCGCCAGGTAACACTGTTTGCAGCTTTTTCTTGAATGGACTAATACCCTCCCGGAATGATATAACAAGCTCGCTTTCTGTTGGCGACGAAGACAGTGAGTACGTCTTACCGCCCTTATAGCTCATATCAGCAAAATCAATATCTATCCAATCTCCAGCCTCATAGTTAAAATTGATAGGGCGTTCGAATATAACACTTATGCACTCTTGGTTATCTCGCCTTAATCGCTTAACGACTAGTTCAATCCTTATGTCTTTATAAACCATAAAGCGTTATTCAGATGCACGGATCGTCTGCCAAGACTGCCAGGTAACCCGCATAATCAGGATAGTAATCAACAATCCTACGAGGGGGTCAGCAATCGGAAAGCCTAGAGCTACAAATATTGTACTAGCAACCACCCCCATACTCACCAGGCCATCTACATGAGCATGTTTCCCGTCGGCAATGAGAGCCGGGCTGTCTAGACGCTTGCCAGCTCGGGTACGAATCACGGCTGCCCATTCGTTGCCAATCACACCGATTATTCCAGCAAGGAAGATCGCGAACAGGTGAGTTGGTGTCTGTGGGTGTATGAATCGATTAATTACCTCATACAGCA